>JAZRRB010000001.1:0-1860 GCA_045650385.1 Candidatus Scatosoma sp.
TCGCAAATCCCGAGTTGTTGAATCCCCCCTGCAATCGCCGTTTCAATCATCTTTTCGGGCTTGTCCTGCGAGCAGAAGGAATAATAGGTGTGCGAGTGTAAATCTTGAATCATTTTTCTTGCCTCATATTGATTTCCACACCATTATAATATATATATCGCAAGAAATCAAGTGAAAATCCGAAAAAAATTCCTTCGAAAAACCTAAAAAAATTGGAAAAATTTTTCAAATCCCTATTGACAAGTGGGGAAACATTCGTTATATTATAACCAAGATATGATGTAGTTTGGACATGGATAACGCAATATTTTTATGAGAAAAATAACCAACAAGGAGGGCGAAAGATGAAAAAATTAGTATCGTTTTTGGCAATGATCGCCGTAATCGGCGGTTCGATGATGAGTACGACGTCTTGCTTTGGCGGCGGAAAAAACTCTGGCAGTGAGTATATCGCGCAAGAGGAAAAGGTTTTGACGGGTACGACGGGGGCAAAGATCGCCCTTGCGAGAGAACGCTTAGATGAAAACGTATTCTCTGAAGAAATGAGCTTTTGGGGCGCGGAAGAGCGCGCGGCGGCAAGCCCTGCCACAGCGGTGAAAGCGGGTACGATGCGTATGGCGCGTCAACGCGCAAAGGCGAATACCGGGGCGAACGCTGTGGTCGTTGGGGATAAGGTGCGCTGGACACAGTTTGGAAACAATTCCGTCACGATGGAGAATTTTGAAAACGTATTCAATGAAATTGAGCTGGATGCATCGCTGGTTGCGGAAAGCATCGGCCGTATCAAAAAATACGTGGGCGTTACCGATAAATGGATCGGCGGTGATCAGCTGTTGTTGGTGGAAGAAAACCGTGAAACCTTGGTGGAAAAGTATCACTTTGAAGACGAAAGCTCTTCCGGGTATCAGGTAGCCCACCGCTACACGAGAGAGGATGCAAAAAATATCTATGATATTTACAGCACTTGGAACGAACGCGGGGAAAGCGGTCAAAGCCGTATGAAATATATTCCTGGGGAATATTACGAAAGCTCGTACGTGCATTCCAGCGGGTTTAGTGATTATTTCATGGCGGAAAATTCCAGCGGGTACTGGAAATTGAGCCGCTTTGGGCATATTCGTGAGGACGAGTATGCGAAACAAAACTATATCGAAAACTACGTAATCAAAGACGGTTTGGGGATCGGTATGCTGTACAACAACATAGAGGAAACGGACAGAGAGTCGCGTACGATAATAGAGTATGATTTCTTCGATACGACGACGGTGCAATCGTTGTTTGGCGCAACGGAGCAGCGCGCGGGGAATTTTTCCATTTTCAACTACGTAGGGAACGTAGAAAGCGGTTTGGCGTACGTAGAGGCGGATTTGAGTGATACGAGGGCGGATGGCGACGTCTACATGAACAGCCGTGGTTTAGCAGGACGTTTGGTATTTGATGGCGATAAGCTTGGGGAAGACACCGAGGCCGTACACGTAGAGGGCGTAGACGTTACCTACGATTATATGCATGAAAAATATTACGGTAAAACGCATATGAGCGTAAACGCGGATTCGTTGGTAGAAGCCGTTCAAAAGACGGATGAATACTGGAAGAGCAACGGCGCGACACTGAAGACGGAGCTTTCTTCGTTTAGCGACGCTGTGTCCTACGTGCAGAGCCTTTCCGCCTCGTTTGAGGATACGTTCGAGTGGAATGGCTACAAAGTAGCAAAATTTGAAGAACATGAAAAGGGGCAAGCGGCTTTGGAAGCATTCTTTGCGGAAGGGCAGGCTACCTATAACAAAATAAAAGATAATGAAACGGTTGTAGCGAAGCAGGAAGAAATTGCCGCGACGTCGTTTGCAACGGTGGACGTGT
>JAZRRB010000002.1:0-4293 GCA_045650385.1 Candidatus Scatosoma sp.
CATCCGTCAACGTATGCGTTCGCACTGCAATGCTTTCATGCGCATAGATTTCTACGTTAGGAATAAGCGGTAATAGCATCGGCAGTCCGTCTATATGATCACCGTGGCTGTGCGTCAAGAATAACCGACGCACTTTTAAAAGCGGAACCCCTAACTGTTGCAAGCAAGGAAGTAATTGATTGACAACGTTATGTTCGTCAAAGCCGCCATCAATCAAAGTAAACTCGTCATTCCCCCCATTTTTCACCAAGAAAACGCAAGTTCTTACATCCCCGCTGCAAAGGCGTATGCGCGTTATTTCTTTTGTTTCTTGCACAATATTAGAATTTAGCATACTCGACCTTTATTAATGTTTTCCTGTTAATCGCAAACTTCTACGACAATCTTTTTTCCTGCAACTTCTTCATTAGAAATCGTGATTTTATCCGTAGCGTATTTTGCGACGTATTCACCGCATACGGAGTTTCCATTTACCATAAAGGTACGCTTGCCTTGCCCAACGTATCTATAAATTACCGTAATCTCACCGCCCTTGATAGAAAGCGTCGTTTGCAATTTATTAAACTTCTTATTGATTGCGGGACAAATTTCCACACCTTGCAAATTAGGACGCACACCGAATACGCAGAAGAACAATACCTTACCAAGCACGCAACCGCTGCCCGTAAACCAGTCGCTCATCGATTCGCCGTCCATACCTTGTTCGGGATTTTCCGCATAGGAATTCGGCATTACGAAAGGCGACGTAGAAATAAACTCGTGGGTAATAGGCAAAATCTTGAAAATTTGCTCCCAAGCCTTATCGTATTCGCCCATTTCAAAGAGCGACCAAATTGTAAACAGCGTTCCGTGGATATACGTCGCGCCGTTTTCCGCCGTACCTTTCGGCAAAGACGTAATTCTTCCCACGTCCTTATTTTCGGGAGCAAAATACGGCTCGAACGTCTTAATACCGTATTTGCTATCCATTCGCTCGTAGGCTTTAACGATATGCTCTTTCATATCAATCGAATCATTTACGCCCGACAACACCCAAAATGCGTTCGCCGTTGCGCTGTCGCGGGAAACGCCGTCATTATCGCAAAAACTACCGATTTTATAAGAGAGTTTATCCCCCCAACCGTGAACGACTTTCTTTTCACCCTTGCCATTTTCAGCAATCGCATACTTTTTAAGCCCTGCCAAAATATTGTTTGCGATACTTTCATAGCGTTCTATTCTCTCGCCCTCCTTTCCTGTATAACGCAAAATTTCACAAAGCTCGTTTAAGTTCTTATACAGTTGCAAGGTCGCCATTACAGACACGCCCGTACCGAACTGCTTGTCTTTATCCGTTGTTCTGCCAAGTCCGTCCACCGCGTCGTTCCAATCGCCGTAAAGAATATGCAAGCAACCCGTTTGCTCATCCAAGTTAGAAATCAAATATTCCGCAATACGGATAAGGTGGCAAAGCACGCTATCTCTTTCCTCGCTAAACGCTACTGATCTATCTCCAAGCTTATAATATCCGCATTCTTCATTAAGCACGGAGAAATCACCTGTAACCGTAATATAACGATAGAACGTAGATATAACCCATACGCCTTGGTCGATATACTTTCTCAAATCCATCGCAGGCGGAACGTTTGCCGAGCGAGAATAGGAATACTGACGAGGCGGACGGCCGTCTTCGCCGATATAGCCAAGCGCTTCCACCATCTTCTTTTTACAATATTCGGGCATCCACACAAGCCCGCATTCCAACTGTTGGAAGATATCTCTTATCCCGATAAACGCGCCTGCGTAATTTTTGGAACGCGAACAAAATTCCGTTTGCCGTAATGCGTTTTTAATGAAATAGGCAAGCGTTTCATTTTTCACGCTCAAATCGCCGTCCAGTTCTACCTTGGGGATATCTGCATAGATATTCCCTCCGCCATATACCTTAAACGGTTTTTCCGCGATGGCAATTACTTCGCTTTCGCTGTCTGCCGAAGCAAGCGCATACGAAACGGTTACGCTTTCCCCTGCCTTCAAAACAAGAGGAATCATATCCCCAGCAACCGCTTGTTCCACAAAAATCGTATAAGGCTTATTATGCTTGAATTCGCCCGTAAACAAAGGGATTGCCGAAATCAACTGATTGGAGCTTCCGCCCTTATAATCGCTCATAGACGTCGTTGTATAAACTTCGCCATTATACGTTCTCTTTATCTTCGCGTAATGTTCCGCGTTTGCCCAGTAGTCGGTTACTTTTACCATAAAACCGTCATCGAGCTTTTCGCAGGAACGATAGCATTTGCTATAAAAATCCGCAAAACCTGCGTTGGACAAAATACAGTTCATATAGGCGGAAACATACGTTTTTTGTTCTTCTCTCGAAGTATTTTCCATATAAACGTCCATACGAACGACTTTATTGCCGTCCACCGTCATTCTTACTGCGCCCAAAAGATTTTTGCTTTCGGTGATATAGTAAGCGCATTCGGGCGTGTAAACGGTATAACGGGAAATATTCTTTTCCATCGGTTGTTTCGCCGCGCCCGTAATGGATACGGGATAGAAACCATCTTCCGTTTTGATGCCGTAAAAGAACACCAACGTCGGCTCTTGACCGTTATCGAAATCAAGCAACACGTTAAACGCCGATTCTTCGATTTTTACGTTCCCCGACGCATACGCCCAAAGGGTTAATCCGTCATAAGCGTAAGGATAACGGCTGTCCCCGAATTCACGGGGAAAACAAACCACTTCGTCCGCATTCAAAAAATAGGCGTTTGACGGCAATTTCCCTTTTTCTTGCAATTCTTTATTATTTAGTAAAGTATGTACTTTATTTACGATATTTTGAATTTCGTTCATCATAACAAATCCCTTTTTATTCACTTAAAAACGTTTCGCAAAGTCGCACGAATACGTATCGAGATAAGCTACTGTCTTTTCGATCCGACCATTCGGGGGCGATTCTATACTGAACTCCTTTCCCATTTT
Source organism: Candidatus Scatosoma sp. (assembly GCA_045650385.1). GTDB lineage: Bacteria > Bacillota > Clostridia > Christensenellales > Borkfalkiaceae > Scatosoma. The sequence goes on from JAZRRB010000002.1 coordinate 2,971, forward strand.
CGCACAATCCACCGCCAGGTATCATATCCGTTTGTCGAATGGAATAACTTGTTCCGTCAGCTTTAATCTTTGCCAAATTACTTAAAAATCCGTTAAACGCCTTGAGCTTATACTTTCTATCTCCAGTCAAAGCGTAATACAAATAATCCGCTTCCGCACGCCAGATTGTCCAAGCGTGTCCATTGCAAATGGCAGGGCCGTCTTCGTCCCCTTCCCAACACGTTTCCCACCAACGCAGCGTTGACGAGAAAACATCCGACAGCGGCGTTTTGATAATATATGCGTCGTGCATATCCAAAACCTGCCGCGCAAAATCAACGTATTCTTGTTTATAGGTAGCGTTCTTTGCATAATACAACAATTGCAAAGCCGTGCAAGATATCGAACCTTCTTCCACTTCAGGTTGCGCTAAATCCGTTTTATCCGCTTCCGTAGGGAAATCAAATCCGCGCTTATAGAGATATTCGGCAAGTTTGCCTGCGCTTTGTAAATAACGGTTTGCAAGCCCATCATTGATATCTTTCATCAATTTTGCCGCTTCGATAATAGGAATAATCGGTGCGCAAACGGAAGAGTAATCTTGTATTTCACTCCCATTTCGACGTTGCAACGAACCGTTCTCTTGCTGATAATAATTCAAAAGACAATCCATTGCCCCAATAACGTAATCCAAGTATGTTTTATCCTTGAAATACTTATACGCTTCAATAAGTATGCTAATCCCAGAAAAAAGCTCTTGAACCCTGTTAGATTTAAAAATATTATATGCAGGATATCCGTCGTGCGGCTCATGAAATATCGTTCTTCTTGCAAACGCTTTTTTATAATCCGTTTCCGTTATTTCACTTAACGCCATAAGCGCTTTTTCTTCGTATATCTTTATTTCGTCTTCCGAAAGACTATCCTTATATCGATTTAAGAATTTCAGCATAGCGTTCAGCCAATTTTGGTGTTCGCACAAGTTGCCGTCAGTTGCCTGCACTTCTTCTATCTTTACGGCATTCATAGATTTTTTATATAAATCTACAAAGTCTTTATACGCATAAACGCTGATTTCCGCCCCCGCTTTTCCATCGGTATACGGAATAATTGTCGTTTCGCCTTCAGCATCTAACAAATAGCAACCGTCAAACTTGACTATTTTCTCGCCTTTTGCGTTGACAACCTTTATTTCGTCAATGTTCCCATAGGATTGTAATGAAATAGCATCCCCTATTTTTCCACCGCCTATCTCGTAAGACAAGAACGGCAAAGAATAAACCTTAGAAAGTTTTGTAAGACAATCGGAAAAACTGGATACGGGCAAAATACAAAGCCGCATTG
>JAZRRB010000003.1:0-1724 GCA_045650385.1 Candidatus Scatosoma sp.
TCGCCGTTTGTACGAAGCGCGATAATATTCGCAAGCGTCGTCTTGCCGCAACCGGGAGGTCCCCAAAAGATACAGCTACCCAGCCTATCCGTCGCAATGGCGCGACGAAGCAACGAGCCCTCCGCAACAATGTGCTTTTGCCCGATGAACTCGTCCAAGGCATTGGCGCGCATGCGTTCCGCCAACGGACGTGCCGTTTCTTCGTTGTTGTTAAAATCGAATAAATCCATACCTGCCCTTATCTTTCGTATTATTCTAATGCTTTTTTAATCTCTTCCACGTGGCGTTTGCCCGCCTCGTAACCGCGCTCGTAAGCCAACGCAAAGTTCTTGAACGCGTATTGGCTCATCTCGCCAAGTTCAGGCTCTACCCAAACGTCATAAAATTCGCCGTCTTGTTCCCGATTGCCCCTTGTCCTTATATTATCCGTGATGTCCATAATCCCAAGCAACACGCCGACGGTAGAGGGATTTGTTTTGCGACAAGGCCGCCAACCCAAGACGTCTACGGCAACCACCACGTCTGCGCCCATGTCTTTTACTTCTTTATACGGTACGCGCGTCAATACGCCGCCGTCCACAAGCAATTGTCCCTCCCTTTTCACTGGGCGGAATACCATGGGGATACAAGAGGATGCGGCAACACACTCGTTAACGTTTCCCTCGGATAACGTAACTACCTTTTGCGACAATAAATCTACCGCGATACAGCGGAAAGGAATTTTCAAATCGGAAAAACTCGGTTCACCAAGGTACCGACGTAAAATCTTTTGAATTTTTTTAGAGGAAAAGAATCCGCCGCGATAAAACGTCGGACGAACAAGGTGGCGCATACGCAATTTATACACCGCTTTTTGAATATCGTCTATCGTCATCCCCCATGCGTACGCCGCGCCGACAATCGAACCCATGGAACAGCCTGCTATATAATCGGGAACAATCCCTGCCTCTTCCATGGCACGCAAAAAACCGACGTGCGCCACACCGCAAGCGCCGCCTGCACCAAGCGCAAAGCCCAACGTTTTCCTCTTCTTTTCCATACGCTTTCCTTTATTGGTTTTTACTATATGCGCCGAGCAATTTACACTCTAACGTTTGCTTTTTAATCGCCGAAAGCATATCTCGTACTTGCGTAGAACCGATGCTGCAATCCGCCTCGATAAAGAAACGGTAATCGCCCGGTCTATCCTTAACGGGACGGCTTTCGATTTTCGTCATGTTAATACCGTATTTTGCAATCACTTGCAAAAGTTCTAACAAACTCCCCGGTCTATGCGGACAAACGGTGGAGAAGAATACTCTTTCGCTCTCCTTAGGCAAAACGCTTTCCCCTTTCTTTATCAATAAGAAATGAGTATAATTATTCTTTTCGTCTGCGATACTTTCTTCGCTCATTACAAAACCGCCGCGAAGGTTTGCCGCGTGCGCACCTGCTATCGCCGCACTTTTGCCCGATTCGTCTTCCATCGCACGGGAAATGCCAAACGCAGTCGATTCTACGTCGCGAAGGGAAGCGAACGGGATTTCACGCGTCAAAAACGCCGCGCATTGGTCGAGCGCTTGACGGTGAGAATAGATTCTGCCGATATCCGAAAGTTTTACCCCTTTTTTATAGATAAGGCGATGATCTACGCGAAGTATTGTTTCCTTTACCGCATACAAATCTTGTGATTCTTGCAACAAATCGAGGTTTTGCAAAATACCGCCTTGCAAACTGTTTTCAAT
>JAZRRB010000004.1:0-4014 GCA_045650385.1 Candidatus Scatosoma sp.
CAAAATTCTACTTATGGACGAACCAACGTCGGCGCTCGATCCTATTTCTACGGGTAAAATCGAAGAATTGATGGAAGAACTTAAAAAGGAAATCAGCATCGTTATCGTAACGTATAATATGCAACAAGCAACTCGTATTGCAGACAAAACGGCGTTCTTCTTACTTGGCAAACTTGTGGAATACGGCAACACCGACGATATCTTTACTTCGCCTAAGGATGAAAGAACCGAACGCTACATTACGGGTAGATTTGGTTGATACCTATAAAGCGCCTGATTTTTTTTCATAAAAATAGTATAATTAAGGAGTAAAATATAATGTCGATAAGAAAAATATTTGAAGAGGAACTTGCAAACTTAAAGACCGAGCTTGTAGAAATGTGCCGTCTTACCGAGCAAATGATTGATAATGCAATTACCGCGCTCGTAAATCGCGATAGAGAACTTGGCAGAAGCATCGGTCAAATGGATAAGCGCGTGGACGAATACGAAATGGATATCGAAAAACGCTGTATGCGTATTCTTTTGAAACAACAACCTGTTGCAAAAGATTTCAGAGAAGTATCCACCGCACTTAAAATGATTACGGATATTGCACGCTTTGGCGACCAAGCCAGCGATATTGGCGATTTGGTTTACACAATGCCGGGCGAGAGATATATCAAAAAACTCAATCATATTACCGCAATGGGCAATCTTGCCGTAAAAATGGTAAGAGAGAGCGTAAACTCGTTTATCAACAACAACGAAGCGCTTGCGGATGAAGTGATTAAGATGGACGATCAAATGGACGAATTGTTTATCACCGTTAAGACAGAGCTTATTGAACTCATCAAAAAGGACGGTGCAAACGGCGACCAGGGGATTGAACTTATGATGGTTGCGAAATATTTGGAACGTATAGGCGATCACGCGGTAAACGTTGCCGAATGGACAAAATATAACGAAACAGGAGTGCATCAGAAATTTTAATGAGAGAGCTTATTTACATTGTGGAAGATGATGAAGGGATACAAGAAGTTTATGAAGGCGCGTTTGAAGACGTGTATGATATAAAAATGTTTTCAAACGGTAAGGATTTCTTTGAAGAGTTTGAAAAGAACAAGCCGAATCTTGTAGTTCTGGATATAATGCTTCCCGATATGGACGGGTATCAAATCTTAACGAAAATTCGTGAGATTGACGAACGTTTGCCCGTTATTTGTGTTAGCGCAAAATCGGATGAAATCAGTTTTGTCAAAGGTCTCAATAAAGGCGCGGACGATTATATGGCGAAGCCTTTTTCCGTGCTGGAATTGCTGGCTCGCGTAAAGACAAATCTTAGAAGAACGAAATTGTACGTAACGAATGTAGACGGATTTGTGATTGATAACAATCTGTATAAAGCATTTTATAACGACACCGATTTAGGATTAACGATTAAAGAATTTAAGCTCTTGAAATTACTTATTGGAAAAGCTGGTGTTACCATTGAACGTGAAGAACTGTTCAAGGAAGTGTGGGGCGAGGATTATATGGGTGAATCAAGAACGCTTGATATGCACATTGCAGCGCTCCGCGAGAAAATAAAACAAGCTGGAGGGAAAGACGGTATCGTGACCGTACGTGGCGTAGGGTATCGTTTTGAAAATAAATGAGAAAAAAACTATTTTTTCAATTTTTTGCAATTACGTTGATATCCGTAGTACTCATGTTCGTTTGTGGTATTATTGCGGTAAACGTAAACGCAAAAGCTATGATAAAAGAAAGGCTTGCGGAAGAAACGGAGCTTGCTTGCGAGCTTGTGAATGACGAAAGCGATTTTGAGAATTTTGCAAAATACGAAAACAACAATGCTTTCCGTATCACGATAATGGATTTGGATGGGGACGTATTATATGAGTCTGATACCAAATCCCCGCTTGAAAACCATGCGAACCGTGAGGAAGTGAAGAACGCATTAAACGGAAAGCCTGAAACGGTAGAAAGATATTCGGAAACGTTTGGTTGTGATATGACGTATTACGCAATGAAAACAACGCTTTCCGATAACACGGAAATTATCATTCGATTGGCAATAAAGAGCAGCCAGATTACGGAATATTTCAATTTGGCTTTGCCTATTATGTTTATCGTGTTGGTAATAGCCTTGATCGTATCCCTTGTTCTTGCGGACATATTCTCCAAGAAACTTTCTAATAAGTTTGTGGAAGTAGGTGCAAGCTTAAGGAGTTTGAATGCGAGCAGTTACGAGCCTATTAAAACGGATTCGGGCGAACCGGAGCTGTATTCGATTTTGAATGAAATCAACGTCTTAAATAGAAACACGCATAATAATATTCAACGTGTGGAAGAAGAGCAAAAGAAGTTGATGACCGTTTTGGAAAACGTTTCTCAATGCATCGTTGCCATTGACGGGAACAAGAAGGTATTATTCGCAAATAAGAGTATCTTAAATCTTTTCTCTGCGGAGGCAACCGTTATCGGGAAAGAGTTTGTTTATTTGATTGACGATATGGCTCTTTATGAAAAAATCTGCCGTCATTTGGGGAACGATTACGCATCTGAATACGAATATAAAGGCAAGCACATGTCGTTGGTGATTCGCAAAATTGACGATGAAGGCGTATCTTCTATCGTAATACTTTCCGATGTAACGCAGGAAAAGGCAATGGCAAAGCAAAAGAGTGATTTCTTTGCCAATGCATCCCACGAATTAAAGACGCCCGTAACGGTTATGCAAGGTCTTTCCGAGATTCTTTTAGAAAAGGAATCGATTGACGAAGGTTCTAAAAAGCAAATCGCCCGTATCCATAAAGAAAGTATTCGTTTGGGTTCGCTTATTTCCGATATGTTGAAATTAAGTAAATTAGAACGCGGCGAAGAAACGGAAGGCGCTTATACCGACGTAAATCTTAAAGAAGTTTCCGAAGAAATTTTGGCGGAGCTTGCTGGAGAAATAGCAGAAAAGAATATTACCGCAACTGTTAGCGGTACAGCTATTATTTCCGCTGAAAGCAAGAAAATTTACGAGCTGATAGAAAACTTGTGCTCCAACGCAGTTCACTACAATAAGCCTAACGGAAAAATTGACGTTGTGATTACGGATAATCAAGATTTTGTATCAATAAAGGTATCTGATACGGGTATCGGTATTGAGAAAGAACATCTTCCAAGGCTTTGCGAACGGTTCTACCGCGTAGATAAATCCAGATCCAAGAAGACCGGAGGAACGGGGCTTGGTCTTGCGATTGTAAAACACATCTGCGTGCTTTATAACGCCAACCTTTCGATTGAAAGTGATATTGGAGTCGGAACAAGCATTACGGTAACATTTAATAAATAATACAAGGAAGTCCTTGCAGAACGCAAGGACTTTTTTTATAAAAATTTTTAGATGAAATTTTTCTCGTTTTATATCTAAACGCTTGCATTTTTTTTAAGATAGCAGTATAATATTCCCAACAAAAGTTGAGTAGCTTAGATGCGTAAAGTGCCATCGAACGGGACGTTGTCGGTGGACGAAAGAAACCGAAATTTTTTAACGAGTTTCTGCGGTATCTGGGCGCGTCCGCTTCGAATATGGAATGGATATAGCGCGCGTAATATTTATTCCACACACCTGCGGACCTCTTTTTTGCAAGGAGGTTTTTTTATGCAAGAATCAGCGCAACAAAAGAAGGGCGTAAGTCCGATCAAACAATTACTCTTTTCCACAACTCTTGCGGATAAGAATGCAAGCCACAAAATAGCCTATATCTCAGTTATGACGGCTATCGTAGTGGTAGCGAACATGTTTTTTGAGTTCAAATTTGCCGATACACAGTTTTCTTTAACAATTGTTGTATCAGCGCTTTGTGGGCTCATAATCGGTCCGTTATTTGGCTTTGCAGCCTGTTTTTTAGGCGATTTGGTAGGATACCTTTATCATTCGGCAGGGTTTGCTTATATGCCTTGGATTGGTATTGCAATGGGCATGGTAGCACTTGTTACCGGGTTTGTGATAAACGGTATTAAAATCAAATATAAGTGGGG
>JAZRRB010000005.1:0-3296 GCA_045650385.1 Candidatus Scatosoma sp.
TACAAGGTTACGTTTGCAAATTTTGATAATTTTATCGAAGCGGGAAAGTTTTTTTTCAGCAATCGAAGCTGGGAAATGATCGTCAGTTCGTTAAAATTTTATTTATGTACTTTGGTGATCGGTACGTCATTGGCGTTAATATTTAGTTATTACGTTGCAAAAAAATATCTCGGCTCGACTTTTTTTAGAATTATGCTGTATTTGCCGACAATTATTTCTAGCGTCGTATTGACTTTACTGTTTAAATACATAGTGACCGACGTGTATCCGACGATCGTCAAAAATATAACGGGAACTCGACCTACGGGGCTTTTGGACGGAAGCGCGGATATGCAATACAATGCGATTTTGATTTATTCGCTTTGGGTATCGTTTGGGGCAAACGTTTTGCTGTATACAAGCTCTATGAGTGCGATTGATCCGTCCATAGTTGAATCAGCGCATTTAGATGGCGTTACGGTTGTTCAGGAATTCTTGTATATTTATTTCCCTATGATTTTCCCGACGTTTACGACTTTCGTTGTGACGGGGATTACGGGTATATTTACCAATCAAATGAACTTATATACGTTCTTTGGTGAAGCTGGTCGAAATAAATTTAATATTTTCGGTTTCTTCTTGTACACGGAAACGAGAGCGTCTGGGCTCGTAGATAACGGAAAAACCATGCCTTATTCAGAACTTGCAGCCTTGGGCTTGATTATAACTATCATCATTATTCCTATTGTTTTATCAGTCAGAAAGTTGATGGAAAAGTTTGGTCCGAGCGAGGAGTAAGGAGGGAGGATATGCAGAAAAAAAGTAAAAAAAGCTATCTTGCAAATCCTGTCGTCTGGATTGTGTTTGCAATATTAATGGTTTATGCGTTAACGTTGATTGCTATGTTGGTTTGGGGACTTATGACCTCGTTTAAATCTACGGATGAATTTAAGATTTTCGGGAACGTTATCGGTTTTCCGAAACCTGAATACGACGATGGGCAAGCATTGAAATTTCAAAATTATATTTCGATTTTGAAAAGTTTTAGTTTCTATACAGAAGATGAAAGCTACATATCTGCGATTTTTGGGAAAGTAAGCGATCCTTCGGTTGAAGTAAACTTTGGAACATTACTTGTCAATTCGTTTGTATATTCTATCCTCGGCGCATTTTTTCAAACGCTTACTTCTTTAGTGGTGGCGTATATGTGCCAAAAATATAAGTTCAAATTTAGCGAGTTTCTTTATGTGTTGACGTTAATTGTTATGACGATTCCTATTGTTGGCGCATTCCCGTCCACATTGACGATTCTTCGAGATTTAGCGTTATACGATTCGTATTTAGGTATGATTGTAATAAACGTGCAGTTCGGTGGTGTTTATTTCTTTGTATTCTATGCCTTTTTCCAAGGTATACCCAATACGTATATGGAAGCGGCTGAAATTGATGGTGCGTCGCAATTGACGGTCTTTATTCGCGTAATTCTTCCTTTGTGTGCAAACGTATTCGGGACGGTGTTCCTTATCAATTTCATTACGTTATGGAATGATTATCAAACACCGCTTTTATATTATCCCAATCATCCTACGCTTGCATACGGCGTATATAATATGTCCGTTGAAACGTCGGGCGCGGATAAAGGTTTTGATACACAGAGCTTACCGCAAAGAGTTGCTGGATGTATGTTATTGGTTATTCCCATTTTTGCGATTTTCATGGCGTTTAACAAAAAATTGATGGGGAATTTGACGATGGGCGGCATCAAAGGCTAAAATTCAGAAGTAAGGAGAAAAAATGAAGAAAACAGTTATTGCAATAATAAGCAGTATTTTTGCGGTGTCGGTTGTGGCTGGGGTAGCTTTTGCTGATTTTACGCCCCAAAACGCAGCTACGGCACAAGCAGAAATTATATTCCCGCAAGGAAAAGAAATTCAAAAAGAATATTCTTTGGGAGAAAGTTTGGAAATGCCTGAGCCTTCGACTGTAATGTTGAAGGACGGAAACGAAAGCGTAGCTGCAACCAGCTCCTTGATTACGTTTCCTGATGGGGTTGTAAAAACAGGCGGTTTATACGATTTAAATCAAGCAGGGAATTACGAAATTGTCTATTATGCGGCGACGGGGGAAAGCGTAAGCTATCCGTTTACCGTATACAAGAATAATTATTACGTGCCTTCTACTTCTACTGCCGAATGGTCGGAAGAGCTGTCGTTGGTATCGGGTAAAAGCGGTATCAATTTGAATTTGAAGGAGGACGACTCCTTCTCCTTCAACAAGAAGATAGATCTGGATGATTTTGAAGGGGAAACTTTGGAGATTTGCCGTATATATCCCGATATTCGGGAAAATGCGACGGAAATGCCGAAGGTGTCCCACGTGACGGTAAAAGTAGTGGATTGCTACGATCCTAGCAAATTTGTTGAAATTTATGCTTGGAAGGATAGCTCTGAAGGCTATGTTTATTGTGGCGCTGGGGCAAGCACACAGGAATTAAGTTCTTTGGAAAAGAGCGATGATAAGGCGAATTTGGATTACGAAGGGGAACGCTGGTATTACCGTACTTCGGAACGTTATCAAGCGGTTGCTGCTTACGGAAACTGGATTCGTGCGTCTGTTACGGAAGATATTTCGGATTACGGTGGTATCGGCTTTATGTGGGATTTGCGTACGCAAAAAGTATTTGCAAATCAAAAGACCTTTGGTAATTTCTTTATTACGGACTTAAACGCTCCCGAAATATATGGTGAAAATATCTTGGACGTAAAAGAGTTCTTTACCACGGGTGAAGTCTATTTAAATATCCAGTGCTACAATTACAATGCGGCAAGCATTAACATTCAAGTAGAAAGCATTTTCGGCGAATCAGGCGAAGCCTTGAAGGACGAGCGTATTGTAGATACGACTGCACCGACCGTACGTCTTAATGCAGACAAAACGAATGAACTTGGGATCACCGTAGCTAAAGACGAACCTTTCGTGATTCCTATGGACATAACGGTACAGGATTTTAACTATTACGGAGATATTGGCGTTGCAGTGTACCGTGATTACGCAACCCCCTCTCAAACGACATGTTTGACGAAAAACGGGATGTTTACGCCTACGGAAGAAGGCTGGTATACTGTGGTGTATACGGCCGAAGACGGTTATGGAAACCAAGGGGTGGAAACTTTGCACATCAAATCGGTTGCAGAGCCTGCCATCACTTATGAACAAGTCAAGATAGAAAATTTGGCGATTGTACGGAACAATGCAATTCCTTACATACAGGCAACCGGCTTAAATAAGCAAGTGGAAACCTCAGTGGCGGTGATTGC
>JAZRRB010000006.1:0-3160 GCA_045650385.1 Candidatus Scatosoma sp.
GCCATAACACAAAAAAGACTTACCTATGGGTATGTCTTTTTTGTGGTGGGCAGAGGTGGATTCGAACCACCGAAGTCGAAGACGTCAGATTTACAGTCTGATCCATTTGGCCGCTCTGGAATCTGCCCATATGAAATTGTGTGGTGTGTTGTGGAGCCGGTGATTGGACTCGAACCCACAACCTGCTGATTACAAATCAGCTGCTCTGCCATTGAGCTACACCGGCATTAGGTGTTTTGTCCTTTGGGCGCTCTACCCGAAGGTGGTGCCTTGGGGCGGAATTGAACCACCGACAGGCAGATTTTCAGTCTGCTGCTCTACCGACTGAGCTACCAAGGCATATGTGGCGACCCAAAACGGGCTCGAACCGTCGACCTCCAGCGTGACAGGCTGGCGCTCTAACCAACTGAGCTATTGGGCCACACAAAAATGCATTCAAACAATGCTTGTATATAATACCTTATTTCAGAATATTTGTCAAGCGTTTTTTGCTTGTTTTTTATTAAAAATACAAAAAATATTTAAGAATTTTGCCCGTCCGGAAATCACGGACGGGCAACGTTAATTTTTTATCCTTTTTTTCGTTTCAATGCGTACATACCCCTCGCATTTTTACTTTTTATACAGCTTTGCAAGTCCGCCTTCCGCCGTTTCTCGATAAGAACGATGCAAATCCTTCCCCGTTTCCGCCATCGTTTTTATGACCAAATCAAAGGAAATCTTACGGCTATCCGATAAAAAATATGCAAGCGAAGAAGCGTTAATCGCACGCATAGCGGCAACTGCGTTGCGTTCGATACAAGGAATTTGCACGAGTCCGCAAACGGGATCGCACGTCAATCCTAAATGGTGTTCCATCGCTATCTCCGCACCGTATTCGATTTGCCCAAGCGACATCTCACGAAGCTGGGAAAGCGCTGCCGTCGCCATACAACACGCGCTACCTATTTCCGCCTGACAACCGCATTCCGCACCCGATATAGAGGCGTTCGTCTTAATCAAATTTCCAATCAAGCCAGCCGTTGCAAGCGCGTCTATGATTTTATCTTCTGAATAGCCTTGCCGTCTTTTTGCATACATTAACACCGCCGGCAACACGCCACAAGCGCCACAAGTAGGTGCTGTAACAATCGTTCCGCCTGCCGCGTTCTCTTCCCCAACAGCGAACGCATACGCGCATACAAGCCTATTTTCACGCGTTTCTGCGCTTTCCTCGGGCGCATGTCTGGAATAGAGTATATTCGCCCTACGTTCCACGTACAATCCGCCAGGCAAAATCCCCGTCGCGCCGATGCCGTTGGTAATGGCTTTCCGCATCGTTTCCCATACTTCACGCAAATACGAACGAATTTCTATCCCCTCGCACTCGTAAACGTAGTCGTAAAGCTGCATATTTCTTTTTTCGCAATATTGACGAATTTCCGTAAGCGTATGCAAAGGATACACGTCTTTCCCTTCCGTATCCTCACGCCCCTCCACGCGGATTGCGCCGCCACCAACGCTATATACGCGCATACGGGCAATTTCTTCACCCTGCTTTTTCGCGATTAAATCCATTGTATTAGGGTGCGGCGTTTTCGTCTTTGTGTCGCTGATGAGCGTTACGTTAGGAAGCACGCTTTCTATCACGCGCCCCGTACCGTGTCCTTCGCCTGTTTTTGCAAGGGATTCGTATAAAACGACCGTAAACTCGTCCGCGCCCGAATTCTCGCTTAAAAACAATTTACACGCGCTTTCAGGGCCGATGGTGTGCGAGGACGACGGTCCGCGACCGATTCTGTACAGTTCTTTTAATGATTTCATAATAGTCCTTCCGAATTGTTTTAACAGGTATATTATACCATATCCCCCAACCCGTGTCAAGTTTCAAGGCGAAAAAGACGGCGTAAACGCAAAAGAAAACACCCATGGAAAACCTTGGGTGCTTGTCTTTTTAGTAATACCGAATTAAACCAATTCGATAATCGCTTTTTGTGCAGCGTCGCCACGACGTTCGCCGAGAAGGTAAATTCTCGTATAACCGCCGCCTTGACCGAGTTCTTCTTTACGAGCCGCATACTTGGGTGCGATTTCGTTGAAGAGCTTATCCATCAAAGGATGTTGCACGTCAGCCGTTCTCGCCTTATAGTCGCTCTTCTTTTCGTTGAACGCTTTGATTTCTTGCAAATCGTAGGTTTTAGCCATGATTGCACGGCGAGCAGCAAGTTTCTTTGCGCCGTCTTTTACATTGGTAACGGTGATGTCCTTGCCTTTGTTGTCTTTTTTCGTTACTTCGAATTCGATGTTATCATCGTAGGTATTAACCGCTTTCGTGATAAGCTTTTCAACGTAAGAACGAAGTTCTTTTGCTTTAGCAGCGGTCGTTTCGATTTTACCGTACCAAAGAAGTTGCGACGCAAGACCTCTCAAAAGTGCGTTTCTTTCTTTGGACGTTCTTCCCAATTTACCGGGCATAATTTTAATCCTCCTGTTGTCTTAATGCAAGGCCGTAAGAATCCAATTTTTGGATGACTTCGTCAAGCGACTTTCTGCCAAGGTTTCTCACCTTTAACATATCGTCTTCCGTTTTCTTGGTAAGGTCTTCGACCGTGTGAATGTTCGCTCTCTTCAAGCAGTTGTACGAACGGACGGATAATTCCATTTCTTCAATCGCCATTTTGAGAATCTGTTGTTGTTTGTCATCTTCCGTCTTAACGAGAATATCCATACCCTTGATCGTTTCGCTGAGGTTTACGAACAAGTTGATATGATCTTGCATGATTTTCGCCGCCAAGGAAATGATTTCCTTACCAGAGAACGTACCATTCGTCCATACTTCAAGCGTAAGCTTATCATAGTCTACCGCTTGGCCTACGCGCGTGGGTTCTACCGAGTAGTTCACGCGTTGTACGGGCGTATAGATGGAGTCGATTGCAATATAATCAACAATGGGTTTTTTGTTCTCTTTTGCAGGCTTATAACCTCTGCCTCTGCCGATAGTGATTTCAACGTCAAATTTTGCGCCTTCATCGATGGTGCAAATGTATTGTTCGCCATTGATTACTTCGATTTCCGCATCTACGTTGAGATCCTTACCCGTAAGAACGGCAGGACCTTCTTTGGTGATGTGCAAAACTTTTTCGTAATCTTTATCAATGATTTTCGTTTTGATTGCAAGGAG
>JAZRRB010000007.1:0-5223 GCA_045650385.1 Candidatus Scatosoma sp.
CTTGAAGGCTATTATGACGCAAACAAGGAAATCGATTACAATGGTTTCGTTTACGCAACGGGTAACTTCAATCTTACGCAAGTAGACGCGGCGGATTATTTCAATGCGGAAACGGACGCTTACAAGGCGCTTTCGGCGGTAAACGAACTCATGTTCGCGTACAGTACGGATACCGGTTGCTTGAATACCTATATGGGTTATGCCGTTAATGCACATAAGACGAGCTTCGTTTCGGAATTTGAATATGCGGCGCAAAAGGTAGTAGAAGAGGGCGTAGGCTCGTTTGCGGTTGTTCCTTCCGATTACGGTTGGCATATTATCTACTGTTCGTACGTATTCAACAGCGGCGAAGCGTATGAGGGTGGTTACAATCACGACGAAAGAGAAGTGGAAGGGACGTTCTCGTATCTGTTCTACGAAGCATTGAAAGCTACGTCGGCTACCACGCAATCTACGTCGGTACAAAGCGCGATTATCAAAGAGTACGAGGGTTCGGTACAATTGTTTACCAAGCGTTACCAAGACTTGCTTGATATCGAGTAATTTTTAGAAAACAAACAAAAAACCCGATTGCGAAATCGCAGTCGGGTTTTTATACGGATATTAGGGTTATGAAGAAAGAGAGAATTCATTTATCGGAACATTTCCATTATAGGAAATTGGTATGCTTTGTATTACCGTCTGTCATGATGATGGTGTTCGTATCCGTGTACGGTATCGTAGACGGTATTTTCGTATCCAACTTCGTGGGGGGTATTCCTTTTGCGGCGCTCAATTTGATTTTCCCGTTGATTATGATTTTGGGCGCGGTAGGGTTTATGCTTGGTACGGGCGGTAACGCCGTCGTTTCAAAAATTCTCGGTGAAGGGGATGAAAAACGCGCAAAAAGTGTGTTTTCTATGCTTATTTATACGACGGTGGTAATCGGCGTTATTTTGGCTGTTGTGGGGATTTTAATCGTTCGTCCCGTGGCGGAACTTTTCGCGCAAAACGAGAAGAATATGACCGAGTGGGAAAGAGCGGAACTTGTGGAAAATTGCGTAATGTACGCAAGGATTATTTTAAGCGTACTGCCTGCATTTATGTTGCAAAACGCCTTTCAGGGCTTTTTTGTTACGGCGGAAAAACCTCGTCTTGGGCTGTTTGTGACGGTGGCGGCAGGTTGCGGAAATATCGTGCTGGATACGTTGTTTGTCGCTGTGTTTAGGTGGGGGCTTATCGGCGCGGCGGTGGCTACGGCGATGAGTCAAGTAATTGGCGGTGTGTTGCCTATCATTTATTTTTCGAGAAAGAACGATAGCCTGTTGCGGCTTGGAAAGACGCAGATGGAGTGGAAAACGCTTGGCGGTGTTTGTATCAACGGATCTTCGGAACTAATGACGAATATTTCCCTGTCGCTTGTGACGATGTTGTACAATGCACAATTGATGCGTTTAGAGGGGATTATCGGCGTTTCCGCGTACGGCATTATGCAGTATATCGGCTTTATTTTCGTGGCGGTATTTTTGGGATATGCCGTGGGTGTTGCGCCCATTATCGGATACCATTATGGGGCTAAAAACCATGGAGAGCTGAAAAACGTATTCAAAAAGAGCTTGATTCTCACGGCAATTTTAGGTGGATTGATGACAGGCGTGGCGTTTGGTTTTGCGCATCCCTTTTCGTGGGTATTCGCCAATAGTGATAAGGCGCTGTTAGAATTGACTACACAAGGTATGCGCGTGTATTCGGTGTGTTATTTGGTGTGTGGGTTTAATATTTTTGCATCGGCGTTTTTCACGGCGCTTGGCAACGGCGGTGTGTCGCTGCTCATATCCTTTTTCCGTACCTTTTTATGTCAAGTGGCGGCAGTGCTTTTATTGCCGATGGTTTGGGGTACGAACGGTGTTTGGGCGGCATTTGCCACGGCGGAAATAGTAACGTTGCTTTTAACGGGTACGTTGTTTATCGTTTGTCGAAAGCGGTATCAATATATATAATATATAAAAGAAAGAAGACGGGGCGCGATTATGCGTCCTTGATTTTTTTATGGGATATAAATTTTTTTCAAAAAAGTGGATAAAAACTTGTTGACAAACGAAAGAGGAAGGTATATAATAAAAACTGTACTTGGGGTTATGGCTCAGTTGGTAGAGCGCCTCGTTCGCAACGAGGAGGCCAGCGGTTCGAATCCGCTTAGCTCCACCACAAAAAGGACGGCAAAGCGCCGTCCTTTTTTCGTGGTGGAAACAAGTACCTACCGAACCGCTGAATTGTCAGCGGTTCGCGCGAGGAGTGAGAAACGATAACGCACAATAGGGGGATAAACTTGGCGAACGACGAAGCTTTGGCGAAGCCAAAATCCGCGACACACAAAAAGGACGGCAAAGCGCCGTCCTTTTTTCGTGGTGGAAACAAGCGTCTACCGAACCGCTGAATTATTAGCGGTTCGCGCACAACTTCGCTATTCCGGCACTTCGATTCTTGCGCATGAGGAAGGTTTGTAAAATTGGTAAATTAAGTAGAATTATTTTTCGAAAAACTATTGAAATATTCCCGCGTATTTGCTATAATTACAAGACAAGTAAACATATTATTAAGGGAGGCGCATATGAAAATCAGCGCGGATATCCGTTACGTTGGCGTTAACGACCACGTTATTGATTTGTTCGAGGGTATGTACGATGTTCCAAATGGCATGTCGTATAATTCTTACGTGATTATAGATGAAAAAATCGCTGTTATGGACACCGTTGATAAGGCTTTTGAAAGCGAGTGGCTTGACAACGTAGAAAAGGCTTTGCAAGGCAGAACGCCCGATTATTTGATTGTGCAACACATGGAACCCGACCATTCGGCAAATATTCTTTCTTTCGTCAAAAAATATCCAATGGCAAAAATCGTGGCATCGTCTAAAGCGTTTGCGATGATGAAAAACTATTTTGGCTCGGATTATGCCGATAGACAGGAAGTTGTCAATGAGGGGAGTACGCTTTCCCTTGGCAAGCATGAATTACAGTTTTTCGCCGCACCCATGGTGCATTGGCCGGAAGTAATCGTGACGTACGATAAAACGGATAAAATTCTCTTTTCCGCGGACGGTTTTGGAAAATTTGGGGCATTGGACGTGGAAGAGGATTGGGCTTGCGAAGCGAGAAGATATTACTTCGGTATCGTCGGTAAATACGGTGTGCAAGTCCAAAATCTTTTGAGGAAACTTGCCGGCTACGAAATTAAGACGATTTGTCCGTTGCACGGCCCTGTTTTACAGGAAAACTTGGGGTATTATTTACAGCTTTATAACGTTTGGTCTAGCTATCAAACGGAAACAGAGGGCGTGTTTATCGCGTATACGTCGGTGTACGGAAACACGAAAAAAGCGGTGGAACTGCTTGCGGAAAAATTAAAGGAAAAAGGCTGTGAAAAGGTAGTGGTTTGCGACCTTGCCCGTTCGGATATAGCAGAGGCGGTAGAGGATGCGTTCCGTTATGGAAAAATTGTTCTTGCCACGACGACGTATAACGGTGAAATCTTCCCGTTTATGCGCAATTTTATCCTCGATTTAACGGAACGGAATTTTCAAAACAAGACGGTAGCCTTTATCGAAAACGGTAGTTGGGCGCCGGTGGCAACGCGGGTTATGAAAGGTATGCTGGAAAAATGCAAAAATTTGCAATATACCGAAGCTACGGTGAAACTGCTTTCCGCTTTATCGGAAGAAAGCACGGCGCAAATCGATGCGCTTGCGGAAGAATTTTGTAAGAAATAAGGAGGGATAATATGAGCAAATACGTTTGTGACGTGTGCGGTTGGGTGTATGACGAAGAAGAGGGCTTGCCCGAAAAAGGGATTACGGCGGGCACGAAATTCGAGGAACTTCCCGACGGGTTCGAGTGTGAACTTTGCGGCGTCGGTAAAGACCAATTTTCAAAAGAAGAATAATAAATAAGGAGTATATATACTATGGAAAACTATATCATTTGCAATTGCAAACAAGTAAGCTATACGGACATCGAGAAAGCGCTTGCGCACCACAACAAAATGGAAGACGTTTTGGAAGTATTTGCGGACGTACAACGCATTACGCATTGTTCGACGGGATGCGGTGGTTGTCACGATAAGGTGCTTGCCGTTATTTCCGAAATTATGATGGGGTAAACGAAAAACAGTTGACGTGTTTGAGACGAATCCCAAAGTTTAGGCAAAATATTAAATTTTCAATGAGCTCTGTATTGTACAGGGCTCATTTCTTTGTTTTTTATGTGGGGATATTTTTTACTTTGTAAAAAAAAGAAGGCAAACAGCTGTTTGCACAGTTGATTTTTTTCACGTTTAGGTGTATAATAAAAGGGAATAATGAGTTATTATACGTTTTTGTTGAAACAAAGCATACGTATAGGGTGAATTATATGGCGCAAAAAGCAAGAAAATGGGAAGAATGGTTACAGCTTCGCGGGGACGTGGCGAAGTGTGTTTCGTATGCCGATTATTTTACGCAAAGGCGGTTGTTTCCGTCTTTGCAAATTCGCAATACTGCGGATGAGGCGGTGAAAAATTTAACGCTGACGTTAGAAAACGAAAACGGCATGTTGATTCCTGGCGAGAAAACGTTTGCGGAAATTCCTTTTGAAAGCGTCATTAACGTGGATACGGACGGATTACTTTCTCCGCTTTATTTTTCTGGGATTGAAGAAATAAAACAGGAAAAAATCACGGCGACGCTCAAAAAAGATAAAAAAGTAGTTGCCACGGCAGAGTGGGTTTTAACGGCATTGCCTTTCGATTATTGGCAAGGCACGGACGGGGATAACGAACTGCTTGCTTCCTTTGTCCGTCCAAGACTTGCCGATTGTGCGAAAATTCGCTCGGACGCCATGGAACAAATGCGGAAATGGAACGTAGATTTTGAAGTGGGTGGATACGTTGGTAACGACAAAAACGCGGTAAGACGTATGATTGCCGCGGTATACGCTTCCATACGCCGTGTTTCCATTGATAAAAAGCCTGCGGATATTTCCTTGCCTGTCGAGGCTGGCGCAGGGGTGAAAATACTTTCCGAGAAAAAAGCGAGCACTTTGGAATTGGCGTTGTTCGTTTGTGGTTGTTTGGAATATTTGGGCTTACATCCGTTGCTCGTGCTTGGGGAAAAGGAAATCACGTGCGGCGCTTGGTTGTATGATAGTTGCTTTATGGACACGGTATCCGATGATACGGTAAGGCTTGATGCGTACGTATCCGACGGTA
>JAZRRB010000008.1:0-2868 GCA_045650385.1 Candidatus Scatosoma sp.
GCCGGCCGCACAAAGCTGCATTTGGAGCAAGTCCCTCTATCCATGGTTCAGATTCCGGAACCGGAGGTCAAAGAAATTCGGGATACCCTGGCATCTCTGCGGCTGGACAGTGTGATTTCCTCCGGATTTCGCATTGGCAGAAGTCCCCCAAAATACCGCTGCCGCAACCCACGTCGATACAAACGCTGTCGGGAGTGATATACGATTGCATAAGCTCCACACAAGAGGACGTCGTTTCGTGTTCCCCTGTACCAAACGCCATGTTCGAATCGAGAAGTACGATTTTCTCGTCGCCTTGTGGCGCGTATTCTATCCACTCGGGCACGACAACGATTTTTCCCAAATGAATAGGACGGAAATGTTTTTTCCAAACGTCAATCCAATCGTCCCCGTCCACCGTGCGTTTGGTATCTTCCAACGTACCAAAAGCAATCGCACCGCCCGATAATTCCTTCGCGTTTTGAATATCCGATAAAATAGCAGGGATATATTCTTTCGCAACGTCCTCGGCAACGTAGCATTTGACAAGTACGTCCGTTTGCTTGTTTTCCGTCAGTTCGTCGTCCATGTAATCCCAAAAAGTTGTTTCCTTGCTCGTTTGCAAAGCGATAATATCCGCCCTATCGCAAATAGTCACGCCGTAATCGGTATAATTCCACATGACGTCGGAGATAATTTCACTCGCTTCCGTTGTGGTATGTATCGTCAGTTCGATATATTTCATAATAACACTCCTTACCCTTTTATTATACCATTTACCCTACGATAAGTCAAGTGCGCAAATGGGAAAAATCCTTTGACATTTGCCGCAAAAAGGCGTATAATACGAGATATGGAAATACGAGCGTTTACTCCGCAGGACTTTGCGGAAATTTACAACTTTATGTACCCCCTTTGGCACGAAACGTACGGCGGATTTTTATCCAAAGCACATATTGATTTTTTACTCGATAAATTTTTCTCACAAAAGGGCTTGCAAGAATACCGCGCCATGGGGTATGAATATTATAAGCTGGGCGAAGAAGGCGTACTCGTCTTTGTAGAACGGGAAAACGAAACGTACATGGACAAACTGTACCTGCGCCCTGAGGCGCGTGGCAAGGGTTACCCCACGGAGGCGTTTGCGTTTATGGCAAAGCGCGGCAAAGACCTTGTTTTAAGCGCGAATCAAAAAAACGCACGCGCGCTGAAATGTTACCAAAAGAACGGTTTCGTGATTGAAAAGACGGTGGACGTACCTCTTGACAACGGCATGGTGAACCACGATTATATATTAAGGAAGAAAATTTGATTTTACATACAAAACGACGGAGCAAATCGCTCCGCCGTTTTATTGTATTTCTATTCCGTCTATCAATTCCTCAAAAGTAACGTCAAACACCTTTAATATCCGCATAATGTTATAGAGCGATGGCTCTACCTTGTTGCATTCCCATTCGCTCACCCTTTGTTGCGTTGTTTGCATTTTCTCCGCAAACACTTTTTGATTCATATTATTTAGTTTTCGAAGTGCTTTCAAATTTTCCCCAAAAGTGTTCATAATCATATTTTACGCTAAACTGCGTGTATTTTATTTGACATACACTAATTTTAGTGTTATAATATTGTCACAAAATTTACTTTAGGAGGGTTTTCTTATGAGAAAGCTGAAAAAATCCCTTGCTTTGTTTCTTGTTACCTTAATTTCACTCGCTTCTATGTTCTTATACGGCTGTTCAACAAATGGCACTTATTATTTCGAAGAAATGACCATACTTTATGACGATGAACTTATTGTCTTAAAGGCAGGAGAAGAATTTGAGGGAATTGTCTTAACCGAAAATATTGTTTCCTTGACGTTAAGCGAAAACAACACAGCCATTATGACAATAAATGCGTTAGGCGAAAAAGAAACTATGCTTGGTACTTGGACGGAAAGCGGAAGCAACGTTTATATTACATTTGACGACGACACGCAAATTGCAGAAAAGAAAGGTAAAAAGTTGATAATTACCAACAGCGAAGACGACGATATGTTAAGTTTGACACTCAAAAAATAATCATATTATTCTTTCTATCAAAAAACCTCGGCTTATGAAAAGCCGAGGTTTTTTATTTTCTATTCGATTAGTCCATCTTTTCAAGCAAACGAAGGTCGATACCCTTTTCGCCGATTTTGATAATTTCTACTTTTACCTTGTCGCCGATATTGAGTACGTCTTCCACTTGGTTTACTCTTTGTTCGCTAAGTTTGGAGATGTGTACCATACCGTCCTTACCAGGAGCGAATTCTACAAACGCACCAACTTTGGAAAGGATACGTACAACTACGCCTACAAACATATCGCCCACTTCGGGATCGTGCGCAATCGATTCCACGATTGCTTTCGCGCGGTTTGCGTTTGCGATATCGCCATAGCAAGCGATACATACCGTACCGTCTTCTTCGATGTCAATCTTCGTGCCCGTTTGTTCGATAATCTTATTGATAACTTTGCCTTGCTTACCAACAACGTCGCCAATCTTTTCGGGATTGATTTTGAAGGTAACAATCTTAGGTGCATACGCGGAAAGTTCTGCGCTTACTTCAGGGATACATTCGAGCATTTTACCCAAAATGTGCTTTCTCGCAAGTTGCGCTTTTGCGATTGCGTCGAGCATGATTTGTTCGGAAATACCCTTAATCTTGATATCCATTTGGATAGCCGTGATACCCTTATCCGTACCTGCTACCTTGAAGTCCATATCGCCAAGGAAGTCTTCAAGGCCTTGAATATCCGTCATGATAACGTATTTGCCCGTTTCCTGATCCTTAACAAGACCCATTGCACAACCTGCTACGGGTGCTTTGATGGGAACGCCTGCGTCCATCAAGGACAAGTCGGATCG
>JAZRRB010000009.1:0-2522 GCA_045650385.1 Candidatus Scatosoma sp.
GGATTCCTGTAGAAGTTACAGGTGCAGCGGAAAGCGGCGGTTCTGGCGGCGGCGAAGGTGAAGGAGGCGAAGGCGGCGATAACGTGGACGATCCCATGGAAGTACCGCCGATAACCGATCCGTTGGAGGGCTTAACCCTTACGATTAAACCCGTTGATATCATAGAACACTGGACAATCGTTCAACAAATGCCAAACAGCACGATTTTTGCTCCGCAAGAGATTGAAGAAGTGGGTGATAACGTATTGCAATGGCTTGATTGGAACGGTTACACGTATGAATTCAAGGTAGGCGGTTCTATGTCGATCCCTGGTACGGGAGATTCGTATATCGATAGCTTCTGTTTGTACGATAGAAACGGAACGCTTGTGTATGATTCGAATGATCCACCTGAGGATCTTAATTTCACCGTTGTCCTTGAAACAGGCGAAATTGAAGTTACACAAGAGTATATCGTTGACATTAAGTTGATTAAAGAGAAACTTGCTTATGACGGAATGGAACACAGGTATTTGGATCATTACTACGAGTTGCTTGATAAAAGGGGTGTGTCGTATACGAAGTATAAATTCTCCTATACTGTAATCGGCGGTAGCAAGGATGATGTGTACTACGTATTTGATATCAATAAAGTGCCTACGTTGACGAATCCAAACACGGAGATCAGCGAAGAGGAATGGCAAAAGGCGTTTACGCTTTACGATAAGGTGACGGGAAGAGATATTACCGATCAATGTGTAATGCGTTTCGACGATCTTGAAACTAAAAATTTCAAAATCGATCCTTTGACAATTAGCTTGAAACCGGTGGACGTGATAGCAAGATTTAGCGAGTTGAAAGACGGTGAAGTCTTAACCTGTAACAACTATCAAATCTTGAGCGGTCAAGATACATTGACGAAATACGGACATAAGATAGTAGACGTAACGTACTATGGTTCGATAGATTCGGTCGGCTGGGAATATAGCTATATTCAATCGCTTAGGATTGTCGATAAAAACGGCGTTGACGTAACGGATATGTACGAAATTTCGTTGCAATCTGGTATGTTAAAAGTAACGGACAATTAAACAAAAACACCCGTTTGCGAGGTTGTTTCGCAAACGGGTGTTTTTACGTATAAAAAGGTGTATAGGAAGCGCATGCACTTTCCTTAGCCAAGTATTTATTTGAAAACCTTATAATCGGCAAGACACTTGGATAAAAGCCGTAAAACAGGGCAAAAACAATGGAGAAAAAGAAACCCGACTACTTATCGTGTAGTCGGGTTTCGTTTGTTTTTGGGTGTATTAAGACGTTTTTACAAACGCTTAATAATTGCCGCTGCTGCGCTCGGACGAGATAACGCCGTCAAGCCGTTGCGAGTGGTCTGCATGCGTGGTAAGCGAGGCGTTCAATTTAACTTCAAGCACGCTCACAACTTGCATATTTGCTTTCAACGTATTGATGTTCATATTATCGTCGTGTCCGATGTCAAGATGGATATCTTGAATATCGCCGATAAGCGGTTGAAGGTCAACGTCGATACTGAACGTATTCGAACCGTTATAGCTGTACCCAAGGAAGGTGTTTTCAATCGTAGCTGTGGAAGTATGGTCACTCGGTTTGTCAAGTTCCTTTCTAATCATCGACGAGAAATGGAGCATATCAAAGAGTATCGTTTTGATATTTTCCATAAAGTCGTCTACGGTGTACTTTTTGTAGGTATAGTGCGTGACGTTGCCGTAGACGGGGAAAATGCCCCATTTATAATCAACAATTTCGTTCTTTACCGAAATGTCTTTGATATAAATCATTTGTTCTTCAGGGTCGAAGTACAACGTTGCGTTACCGTATTCGTCGTCCCAAATGCTAATACCAAGTGCTTTTACGCTTTCACGTTCCAACTTAACAACCGCATACGTCTTGTTGTCAATGATTTCCAATTGCGCCGTAATCGTCGCTTTATCTGTGAAGTTAAGGATAGACAAAGCTTTCATGCTAATCTTACCTGTAATCGAGAAGGAGCGGTAACGAGAGGTCGTTTCCAACGCGCCAAGAAGTTCGTTGATCGACGAGAAGTCGTTTACCTTACCACTCGGGGTATAGGTGAAGGTATTGCTATCAAATGCCGTTTCGGGTTTGCCAAGCGTTATCGTAAGGCCGTTGATGGACAACGTATCGATTGCAAGCGAGGGCAAGGAAAGGGTCAGCACGTCGTTTGGCGCGGACAAAGTTGCCAAGATATGTTCAGGCAAGTTGTGCATAAACGCCGTACCGTTCAAATCCGCGGCAAGTTCGCCGTTTTCGTTCAACGTAATGCCGTTGATAAGCGTAGACAAATCAAGGCTCGTTTCAGGAATCGTAGGATAGCCGTTTTCATCCGCTACAAAGATAAAATTAAGCGCGTCGCTAAGTTCGGGCATATTCTTATAAATATTTTTAAGAATTTCCAAGGTATCGCTTACTTTTGTCGTGGTAAACGAGCCTTCAAACTTATCTTTATTCGACAATTCGTTGTAGTAGAAATATACGTTAGGAGT
>JAZRRB010000010.1:0-2823 GCA_045650385.1 Candidatus Scatosoma sp.
GACCCCTTGGCCTCCCACTTCCTCGCCGGCACGAAGACGGCGATACAACTCGTACAAACCGTCCGATTCGCTCTTTGCGGTGTCCTTTGCAAGCGTGGAAGCGATAATCTTATCTCCGGGGAACAAGTCCTCGATCGCGCGGTTAGAACCGTAGCCGAGCGCACGCAAAAGTACCGTGATGCACAGCTTTTTCTTTCTGTCCACACGAACGTAGAGCGCGTCCTGCGCGTCCTGTTCAAGTTCAAGCCATGCGCCGCGGTTGGGCATAACGGTGGTAGCGAACATTTCCTTGCCCGTCTTGTCCTTGCTCGACGAATTGTAAACGCCGGGCGAACGAACGAGCTGGGAAACGATAACACGTTCCGCACCGTTGATGATGAAAGCGCCGTTTTCCGTCATAAGGGGAAGATCGCCCATGAAAACTTCTTGGTCGAGTACTTCGTTTTTCACCTTGTTGACAAGACGTACTTTTACACGCAACGGAAGCGCGTATGTTGCATCGCGCGTACGGCACTCTTTTTCGTCATACTTGGGTTTGTCGCCAAATCTGTGCTCTAAAAAGTAGAGTTCAAAGTGGTCGGAGTAGTCGGTAATCGGGGAGAAATCCTCGAATACCTCTGCAATTCCCTCTTCAATGAAGGTCTTGTAGCTGTCTTTCTGGATCTCAACGAGGTCGGGAATATCGACAACGTCGTTGATTTTGCCGAATTTTTTACGTTCGGTTTTTCCATACTTTGAGATAGGTAAATCCATCGGTTCAAAAAGCTCCTTACATATTTTTTAGCGATTTACCGAGTATATCTTTTCATCGATAAAAATCGAATTTTACAAATTTTTTCTCATAACGCTTTACTTTTGCCTATTTTTGCGGTATAATGACTATATAAGCGCTTGGGCAAAAAAGTCCGCAATCCCTTTATTTTCCTGGGATTTTCAACGATTTCCGTTTTTTGGAAAAACGCGCTGGGGCGGCAATACGCCATATTAAGCATAATGATACATTATCTAATTATAAGTCCCCGAAAAAAAGTTGTCAAGCGTTTTTGAAATTATTTTTAATTTTTTTGGAATTTTTTTATGAGAATCGACAAATTTTTGAAAGTATCGCGTATCCTAAAACGCCGTACCGTCGCCCAAGAGGCGTGCGGAGAAGACAAAGTGCTTATCAACGGCAAAACCGCCAAACCCTCTACGAAAATCAAGATTGGCGACGTTGTGGAAGTGTTGTATGCAGCAGGCAGTTTGAAATTCCGCGTGCTTGGTATCAAAGAAACGGTAAAAAAGGAAGAAGCGGCTTCCCTTTACGAGGTGATTGTATGAAATATTCCATAGCTGTTATTATTTGTGCGGCAGGTAAAGGCACGCGCACAGGTTTTGAGAAAAACAAATTGCTCGTCCCCTTTCAAGGCTCGACGGCGCTGGAAAAATCGCTTAACGCCTTCGATTTCGACGGTATAGACGAAATTATCGTCACCGCCTCTTCGGAAGACTTCGAGGAGATTTCCGCGTTTTGTAATAAGTACGCGCGCACGCGCGTTGTACTCGGCGGAGAAACGCGCTCGGCGTCGGTGTATAACGCTTTGCAAACGGCTTCTTCGGATATCGTGCTTATTCACGACGGGGCAAGGCCGTTCGTTACCCGCGAAGTGATTTTGCGCTGTATCCAAAGTGTGAAATCGTTTGGCAGCGGTATTTGTGCAATCCCCTGCACGGATACGGTGGCGGTTGCCTGCAAAGGTAAGATTGAAAGCGTACCCGATAGAAATACTCTTTGGCAAATCCAAACGCCGCAAGGCTTTTTCAAAGAGAATATCCTTTCCGCTTATCAACAGGCGTTTGAAAAGGAAAGCGTAAATTATACGGACGATTCTTCCGTGTTTGCGGCGTTTTGTGGAAAACCGGTGCTTTGCGAGGGCGCGAAAGAGAATATTAAATTAACGCACGCAAGCGATTTTACGGAAAACGTTGCCCGTTGCGGGTTCGGTATCGATACGCACGCCTTTGGCAAAGAACAACCGTATATCACTCTGGGCGGTGTTAAAATCCCCTCGGAAAGCGGACTTATCGCCCATAGCGACGGCGACGTACTTATCCACGCGCTTATGGACGCGCTCCTTTCGGCGGCAGGATTGAAAGATATCGGTTACTACTTCCCCGATACGGACGAAAAATGGAAGAACGCCGATTCCATGAAAATGTTGGAACAAGTGGTAAGCATGCTTATAGAACAAGACTACGGCGTAAAGAATGTTTCCATCGCCGTACAAGCAGAAAAACCCCGCCTTGCCAAATATATCGACGATATGAAAAACCGCCTTTCTTCCGCCTTGAAAGTAGACCAAACGGCAATCGGTATTACCGCAGGCACCAACGAGGGTTTAGGCTACGTAGGCGAAGGCAAAGGTATCACCGTACACGCGTATGCGCTATTGAAGAAATAAGGAGAAATTATGGCAACAAAACCCAAATCCCCCATTAGCCAATTCGTATGTAGTCAATGCGGCTATACCACGTCCAAATGGTTGGGGAAATGTTCTGACTGCGGAGAATTTAATACCATGCAAGAAGAAGTTGTCCGTCAAAGCGAACCCACCTCTTCACGCGCAGGTATGGGCGTTTCCAAAATGAAAACGCGCGCCCTGCCTTTATCACAGGTGGGATACGAAAAATTCCACCGCGTAAAATGCGGCATCGGGGAATTCGACACAGTACTTGGCGGCGGCATGGTAAGAGGCTCGCTCGTGCTTTTAGGGGGCGATCCGGGGATAGGCAAATCCACCCTGCTCACCCAAGTTTCCGCCAACCTTGCGGCGACGGAAAAAG
>JAZRRB010000011.1:0-1918 GCA_045650385.1 Candidatus Scatosoma sp.
GTCGTTACCGCGTTTCCGCGCTTTGCAAAGGAGAATATCGCCTGATTATCCGATTCCGTACCGCAGGAAGTAAACACCCACTCGAACGCCTTTTCGTCCGCTATCCAAGAAAGCAAAACGGAGCGCGCTTTTTTCAGCTCGCCCTGTAATGCAAACCCCTCTTTGTATAAAGAAGAAGGATTATAAAATTTTTCAACCACGTACGCCTTTGCCTTATCGAAAGCCTCTTCGACAGGTTTGGTCGTTGCCGCATTGTCTAAATAAATCATACCTACTGTTTTTTCTTCTTTTCTTGGGAAATGTAATCACTTTCCAACGTAGTACGTTTGACAAATTTTAATATGTTCATCAAAAGAAGCTCTCTACACTCTAAGACGTACAATTTCTTTCCATTGTCGCTGACGAGTATATACATAAAGAATTTGCCCTCTTCCGGGGTTTCGTTCGACGTGCAAACAATCGTTTTTGTGTTTGGATCTGCCTGTAAATTGCCATACGACACGTTATCGACGTCGCCAAGCTGAATAATGTCCTCCGCTTGAATTCTAGCAACAAGCTTTCTCTTGTTGATATTGATAACCTTGGCTATTCTTAATTCCCCTGAAACGAACGCATAGTCATAGCTTACGTTAAAACGATTTTTCAGTTTAAAAAGCACAAACCAAGAAACGAAAAACCACGAGCAAATAAACAGCCAAAACGCAACCGCGTCAAGCGGCATATTCAATGTGAACATTACAGCCATAATCCCCAAAACAAGAAAGAAAATAGACAGATAATGCAATATTTTATATCTCCGCCCCGCCTTTTGGGCGTTTTTCACTATCGAACTTTCTTCGTAAAATACGTCCATGACTCCTCCTAAGTTTAAATCTCCAACATCCCCTCGTAAACGGTCTTGACGTTGCCCATAAGTTCAATTTCACCGTTGGAATGGTAGTTTACCATAAGGTCGCCGCCACGAAGCTTCACCGTAACGTTGGTATCCTTTTCGCAATACCCTGCAAGCACCGCCGCAACAACCGCTGCGCATGCGCCCGTACCGCAAGCCCAAGTTTCCCCTGCGCCACGTTCCCACGCACGCATCTTAATGGTTACTTTATTGACGACGCGGATAAATTCCGTATTAATCCCCTCGGGGAAATATTCACAGTTTTCAAACTCCGGCCCTATTTCTTTTACGTTGATTGCATCCACTTTATCGCTGAATACAACGCAATGAGGATTGCCTACGTTTACAAGGGTGATATCATAATTAACGCCGCCAATCGTCACCTGCTTGCCGACGATTTGCTCTTCGTCCCATACGCAAGGAATCTTTTTGCCTGCAAGCTCTACCTTGCCAAGGTTTACGCTGGAAGAATTCACCTTGCCGCTAAACGAATACGCCTTAACATCCTTTACACCCGTAGCCGTTTCGATTTTCATATCCGTTTTATGCACGATTTCTTTTTCGTACAAGTATTTCGCAACGCAACGAATGGCATTACCGCCCGTAGGCGCTTCCTTACCGTCCTTATTGAAAATACGCATCTTTGCATCTGCAACAGAGGATTCTTCAATCAAAACGATACCATCACCGCCAATCCCATAATGAGGAACGACGTAATTGACCGCAATCGATTCTGGACAAGTAATCTTTCCGTCACGGTTATCAAATACGATATAGTCGTTTCCGCAGGACTGCATTTTGGTGAAATGAAGCTTGAGCTTTTCCCTTCTCAATGCATTAATATCCACAAGCTCGGTCTTGTCTTCGGTAAACTTACTTGCGATAATATCCGCAAGGGCGTTTGCCGTATCGAGTGCCGTCAATACCGTAATGCCAAGCAAAATTGCATGGTGATGCAAACGAATAAAGTCGTTAATCGACTCCAAGTCCGTTTTACCCGTATAGACAACGTAATCGATTTTGCCC
>JAZRRB010000012.1:0-8063 GCA_045650385.1 Candidatus Scatosoma sp.
AACTCCTTGGCTCACAGAACGACATGGCTACGATCCGACTTAAGGTGGGCCCGAAGGTGTACACGTTGCCGAACGCCATTGCGTAGGTCTCCGCATTCAACTGCCCTGAAACGGTAAGCGCCGCGCGCTTGCCGAAGAAGTCCGCTTTATAGTCTACGGGCTTGCCGCTCTTTGCGATTTCGTCCAAATCCAAAGTCGTCACTTGGAACATTGCGCCTGCGCCCTCGCAATCGCTTCCCGTCAAAATGGGGGTATGCACGTAAACGAACCCTCTATCATTGAAGAATTTATGAATAGCAATCGCCGCCTCGCTGCGGATACGGAACGCCGCGCCAAAGAGGTTGGTACGAGGACGAAGGTAAGCAATTTCGCGCAAGAACTCTACCGAGTGGCGTTTCTTTTGCAAAGGGTAATCGGGCGTGGATTCGCCTTCCACCGTAATCGCCGTCGCCTTGATTTCGTACGGTTGTTTATTTTCGGGCGTAAGCACTACCACGCCTTTCACGATAAGCGACGCGCCCACGTTGGTGTGTGCGATTTCGTCGTAGTTTTCTATATTCGCCCTTTCAAACACGATTTGCGTGCTCTTGAAACAGCTACCGTCATTGAGTTCGATAAACCCGAACGCTTTGGAATCGCGTATCGTTCTCGCCCAGCCGGCTACCGTTACTTCTTTGCCGTCGTACGCGGCAAGGTTTTTGCCAAGTTCTTTTAATTGCAATCTTTCCATAATAAGCCACCTTTGCCATCGAGAAAGTTCTTTTTCGTAAAAAATACGCTTTCTCCTATTTTATACTCTTTTATTATAGCATTTTTGAAAAGAAAACACAAACGTTTGAACGAACTTTAACGTAAGTTAATCGCTCGGATTTTCGATTTTTTTGACGAGGATTCCCTGCGTAGGCAAATATTCGTCCACGCGCAAACGTTTTCTTCCCACAAGGCTGCCTTTATGGTATCTTTCCAAATACGCCTCGCTCTTTGTGCCGTTTTTCGGCGCGCGTAAAATTTCTTCCTTCTCCCCCTCTTTTATCACGGGCGGCGGCGGTGGAATTTCCCCAAGCGTTATAGACACAACCGTGTATTTGTCTATCTTTCCCTCGCCGTAAAAACTCACCCTAATTCCCCCCTCGAAGGTTTTCGCTTCCAACCGCACGGGATAATCGTAGGGATTGTACAGTTTCAAATCGCTTTGCGAGGATACCATCGCATCACGCGAAGGCGCAACGTAGCTTACGCGAAGGGAGTGCGGATGAAATTCCACCACCGTAAGCCCCGTCAACAGCGCGGCGTTATACAGCGTCGTACTCACTTGACAAACGCCGCCGCCCACGCCCAAAACGTATTCCCCTTTCACGATGATTTTCGCCTGCTTAAAGCCTGCCTCTTGCGTACGCCTACCCACCGTTTGGTTAAAGGAAAATTCTCCGTACGCCTGCAAGATGATATCGTCGATGAGCGCCGCGGCAATACGGATATTTTCCCCTCTGTCCTTATCCTCACCGCTATAATACGTGGTATAGGAAGCGAGTTTTTTCCACTCCGTTACAGGTGTTTGTGCAAAGGCAAAAAGACTTGAAAACGGAAACGCGCCCAAAATAAAAAAAACGCCCGTCAGGAGCGTTACCGCTAATACGTGGCGTTTGAAACGTGTTTTTTTCATGCGTTATCCCCCGATATGTACCGCGTAAGCAAACAAAACCGCGCGTTAAATAGGGTTAAGGGGCGTATACAAGCGAGAGCAGTTTTTCCTCTTTCAAATGATAATCGGGCGTACCGATGGCGCGCGTGCCGTCCTCTACGTGGGTATCCGAACCGCCCGTAATAAACAAACCGTACTTTTGGACAAGCGAGCAAAAGTCTGCCGTTTCCCTTTCAGTATGCGTCGTGTAGATAGCTTCTATTCCGTCCAACCCAAGCTTTTTCAAATCGGAAATAAGCGTTTCTCTATCCATGGTATAGATTCGCCCAGGGTGCGCAAGCACCGCCACACCGCCAAGCGCATGAATAATTTCTATCGCTTCTTTGGGGGACGGTCTGCCAATATTCGAATTTGCCACCCTTCCGCGCGAAAGGTATTTCTCATAAATTTCGCCGTCCGTACCCTCTACGTACTTTTGAAGCGCCCTCGCCACGTGCATGGTATGGACGGGCGCGTCTTCTTGTAAGCGCATGGACAGCACCTCTTCCATCGTCAAAGGAATCCCTACCCCGTTGCATTTTTTCACGCTTTCTTCCGCACGCGCAAAAGAAGCTGCCACGCGTTTTTGCGTAAACGCCTCGTAGTTTTTATCCATTTTACAACCGTAACCGAGGATATGAATTTTCTCTTCCCCCTCGTAGGCGGAAATTTCCCAGCCCGACAAATAGAAAAGCCCATGGCGTTTTGCCGCCGCGCGTTTCTCTTCTAAGCCCATCAACGTATCGTGGTCGGTAATCGAAAGCAAAGAAAGCCCCCTCGCCTTTGCTATCTCGCAAATGGTGTCAGGAGCATATTTTCCGTCCGAATAGATACTGTGTAAATGTAAGTCTGCTTTCATAATTTTTACTTTTTCACTTTGCCGTTTTCAATGCGGATTTTGTTGCACTCTGCCCCGTACAAAACGCGTTCAGCATGGGTGCAGGTAAGCAAAGTCTGGATACCGTGTATGCGTTGAAGTAATTTTTTGCGGCGCGGTAAATCGAGTTCGCTCATCACGTCGTCCAAAATCAAAACGGGGTATTCGCCCGAAATTTCCTTGAAAATTTGCACTTCGGCAAGCTTTAACGAAAGCGCCGCCGTGCGCTGTTGTCCTTGCGAGGCGTACGATTTTGCATCTACGCCGTTTATTATTACCTCGATATCGTCACGGTGCGGCCCTACCGTGGTAAAGCCAAGGCGCATATCCTTTTCGTAATTATTCGCAAGCCGTCTTGCAAGCGTTTGCGCAATTTCCGCCTCCGCCCCCTCGTACTTTCTTTCGGGACGTAAAATAAGTTCTTCCGCGTTATCCGTCAAATACGCGTGCATTTCCTTGGCATACGGCGCAAGCTTATCCAAAAACTCTACCCGTTTTTTCACTACCGTAGCGGCGTATTTACAAAGCTGTTCGTCCCATACGGGCAGCGTATCCAAAACGAGCGTATAATCGGAGTTTTTAAGTAGCGCGTTTCGCTGATCGAGTATTTTGTTATAGCGAAGCAACGCGGTATAATAGGGCGCGGAATTTTGGGAAATGGACACGTTCATAAACCGACGTCTTTCGTCCGGTCCGTCTTGAATCAAGCGCAATTCCCCAGGCGAGAAAAACACGCTGTTGATATGCCCGAGCAAATCCGCGTTTTTGGAAATTTTACTACCGTTTACGCGAATTTCGCGTTTGTTTTCCGATATTTCCGCCTCGATAAGCACTTTGCCGTACCGATTTTCCGCTTCCGCCGTGATTTTGGCGTGTTCCGCCCCGATTTTTACAAGTTGTTTATCGTGACGAATCCGCAGCGACGTACCCGTGCAAAGATAGAAAACGGCTTCGGCGCAGTTGGTTTTCCCCTGCGCATTTTTACCGAAAAGGACGTTAAGTCCTTCGGAAAACTCGAAATTTTCCGATTCGTAGTTTCTGAAATTTTGAAGGAATAATTTTTTTATTTGCATAATCGTAAAAAAACCGTCAAAATCGCTTTCTTTTCCGCGCGTTTTGTATTATAATTATATCAAATAATTTCTCAAAAGACAAGCATACGGCGGCGAAAAGAAAAAATCTTTCGCCAAGGGAGTAAAAGTTATGTCCGAAAATACGCATTTGCAAACTTTATGGAAACAAATTCTTGAAAAGGCGAAAAATACCATTTCGCCCATTTCCTTTACGCACTTTTTCGAAAACCGCGGTATCGAACCTATCGATATTAGAAACCGCAAAATCGTTTTGCAAGTTTCTTCCGAATCGAACGCAGAAGCGTTGACAACGAATAAAATCGGGGAAAAACTGCGCGATGCCATTGTAAAATGCGATATCGGGCTCAACGATTTCCGCCTTTTTGTAGAGGGTAGCGATATCTTCACGATGGAAGAAGAGGGCGACGCGCTCGACAATTTCCAAGCTTCCCCTATCCGCAAAGACTTCACGTTCGATTCGTTTGTCGTAGGCCCTACCAACAAATTCGTTTACGCCGCGGCAAAAGCGGTTTCGGAAGAACCGGGTACGGCGTTTAACCCCCTGTTTATCTACGGGGAATCGGGCTTGGGTAAAACCCACCTTATGCACGCTATCGCCAACCATATCTCGCGCAACGCACCCGAAAAAAAGGTGCTGTATACCACGTGCGATAATTTCTTGAATGAATTCGTTGCTTCCATTACCCAAAAGGCAGGCAATAAATTCCGTATTCATTATCGCAACGTGGACGTCCTCATGATTGACGATATTCAACAGCTCAAAGGCAAAATGCAGCTGCAAGAAGAACTTTTCAATATCTTCAACGAATTGACTGCGCAAAACAAACAAATCGTCTTAACGAGCGACCGTCCCCCCAAGGAAATCGCAACGCTGGAAGATAGACTGCGCACCCGTTTTGAAGGCGGTATGATTGCGGATATTCAACCCCCCTCTATCGAAACGAAGATTGCCATTTTGCAAAGAAAGGCACTCGATAGACGTTGCGTTATGCCCGATGACGTACTCGAATTTTTGGCGCAAAACTCGGGCCACGACGTAAGAACGTTGGAAGGCAGATTGACGAAAGTCATTTTCGCCAGCAAGTTGCACGAAGAGCCTATCACGTTAGAACTTGCCAAACAGGCGCTCAACGAATCGGTAAACGAACCGAGCGAACAAGAGGACGTAACACCCGAAAAGATTATCACGGCGGTTTGTTCGTATTTCAAGCAATCGAGAGAAGATTTGCTTGGCAAAGGCAAGAAAGCAGACCTTGCAAAAGCAAGACAAATTTGCGCGTATTTGATGTGCGATATGCTCTCGCTCCCCCTCGATTTTATCGGCAAAACGCTTGGCGGGCGCGACCACACGACGATTATGTACGCACGCGATAAAATGGAAAAGCTGGAAAAACTCAACGACAAGATTGCCAAGGAAATCGACGATATTAAAAATATCGTTTTGAAGAAGTGACGTTTCGCCTAATGGCGATAGAACGCCTATCGGCGCCTTGGCGCAACCTATCGGTTGCTTATTTGGGGGCTTTTCTTTCGCCTATCGGCGGCGACTGCCGTCGAGGCGTAAAGGCGCTGCCTTTACAATCCGCAAGGGACTATGCCCCTTAACCCCAAGTTATTGATTTAATTACTGACTATGGAACAAGAAATCACGTTTTTAGAATATGCCGCGGATGCGGTAGTTGTAGGCGCAGGGCACGCAGGTTGCGAAGCCGCCCTCGCTTTGGCACGCACAGGCATGAATACCGCGCTTTTAACGCTCAATCTTGACAGTATCGCGTTTTTGCCCTGTAACCCCTCTATCGGCGGTACGGCAAAGGGGCATTTGGTACGCGAAATCGACGCGCTGGGCGGTGAAATGGGGATTGTTGCCGATAAGACGGCACTCCAAATCCGTATGCTCAACGTGGGCAAAGGCGCGGCGGTGCAAAGTTTGCGCGCGCAATCGGATAAAAACGCATACCACCGCGAAATGAAACGAGTGCTGGAAAACACGCAAAATTTGCGTATTATTCAAGCGGAAGCGAGTGAAATTCTCGTAGAGAATAATAAATGCGTAGGTGTAAAAACGACGTACGGCGGCGTGATTTCCTGTAAAGCGGTTATCCTTTGCACGGGCGTGTATCTTAACGGCGAAACGATTACGGGCAACGTCGTGCAAAAATCGGGCCCGAACGGATTTGCCCCTGCCAATCACTTGACGCAAAGCCTTATCGACATCGGCTTTAACGTGCGCCGATTCAAAACGGGTACGCCTGCAAGATTGGACGGACGGACAATCGATTATTCCAAATGCGAAATTCAAAACGGGGACACGGATATTTATCCTTTCTCGTTCATGCACGACAATCCCCCCGAAAACAAAATGCCGTGTTATCTTACGTATACCAACCTTACAACGCACGGCGTTATTATGGAAAATTTAGACCGTTCCCCCCTCTACAACGGCGTAATTCAATCGGCAGGCCCCAGATATTGCCCTTCCATTGAAACGAAAGTAGTCCGTTTTAAGGACAAGGAACGCCACCAAATTTTCTTA
Organism: Candidatus Scatosoma sp.; assembly: GCA_045650385.1. GTDB lineage: Bacteria > Bacillota > Clostridia > Christensenellales > Borkfalkiaceae > Scatosoma. Next base: position 6,189 of record JAZRRB010000012.1, read on the forward strand.
GAACCCGAGGGCGCGGATACCTTAGAAGTGTACGTGCAAGGCATGTCCACCTCTATGCCCCACGACGTACAACGGCTGATGTATTCTTCCGTGGCGGGCTTAGAAAACGCCGATATCATGCGCTATGGCTACGCTATCGAATACGATTGTATTGATACGTTGGACGTACTGCCCACCCTCGAATTTAAGAAAGTAGAGGGCGTGTACACGGCAGGACAAATCAACGGCACTTCGGGTTATGAAGAAGCGGCGGCGCAAGGGCTGATGGCAGGTTTGAACGCTTCGTTGAAACTACGCGGACTCCCCCCCTTTATCTTACGCAGAGACGAGGCGTATATCGGGGTGCTTATCGACGATTTGGTTACCAAAGGCACGGACGAGCCCTACCGTATGATGACTTCGCGTGCCGAACACCGTATTTGTTTGCGCCAAGACAACGCCGATTTCCGCTTAACGGAAAAGGGTTACGAGTGCGGTTTGGTTAGCGAAGAACGCTTAAAAAGATACCAAGCGCGCAAGGAAAAATACGAGCAGTTGCTTGAAAAAATGCGCGAACGTTTGCCCTTAAAAGAGGTTGCTCCCTTCCTCAAAAACTACGGCTACGACCAGCCAAGCGGCGGCGTATCGTACGCGGATATGTTGAAACGCTCTATCCCCTTGAAAGATATTATGGAATATTATCACGTATTCGGGGAGTATTCGAAAGACGTTATCGAAACGGCGGAAATCACCGTACGGTACGAGGGGTACTTAAAGCAGGGCTTGGAAATGATTGAACGGGCGAAAAAGCTGGAAGACAAAGCCTTGCCCGAGGACATTGATTACGACAGCATTGCAGGCTTACGCTTGGAAGCGCGCGAAAAATTAAACCGCGTGCGCCCCATGAATTTAGGGCAAGCAGGCAGAATTTCGGGCGTGAACCCTGCGGACGTGTCCGTGTTAATGGTTTGGCTAGCAACAAGATAAAAATAAAATCCACGATACGTTATTGTATCGTGGATTTTTATTAAGACAAATCGTAACTAATTGGCGTAATAGGGATTGGGTTTTCCGAGAATATTAAAGAAATCAATAAACGCACCGATAAAAAATAATCCAAACGTAACGGTATATAAAAATCCCAATCCTATCTTCCCTTCATAATATTTATGTCCGCCAAAAAAGCCCAAGAATAGACATAAAAATAAAGCAACCCATTTATTGCACAGTCTACCATAAACCGCAACAGGCGCGCTTGTCGTAGCCGCCGCACTGGCGGAAGAACTTGCCGAATTATTGTTGTTGATAATGATAGGTGAATTATCTTTACCCCCACCAAGACTTTCTACTTGCCTACCGCATTTCACGCATATAATTGCATCGGCAGGAATTTTTTGTCCACAAAATTTACAAAATTTCTCTTCCATTTTTTTCTCCTTGTTGGTGTTATTGTGTTTATTATAATCTAATTATAATTAGAAGTCAAGTATTTTTCACTAATTATTGTTAGAATATTAATATGAAAACTTTTAACATCAACATTATGGCGGAAAGAATAAAAACCTTACGAACCGAAAAAAACGTAGGACAAAATTTACTTGCCAAAGAATTAGAGATAAGCAACGCTTCCATAAGCTATTGGGAAAACGGCAAACAAGAGCCGTCCGCGCAAGCTATTTTTAAGCTTGCGACCTATTTTGGCGTTTCCGCCGATTATATTTTAGGATTAACCGACGATTGAAAAAACTCATCTATAAAACAAAACCCACGATGGTATCGTGGGTTTTTTATTTGGTTTTCATTATGTCTAAACGCCTAACGGCGTTGTTTGGCGCAACCTACGGTTGCTTTTGGGAAGGCTATGTTTTGCCCTTTGGGCAACTCTTGATAGAGTGT
>JAZRRB010000013.1:0-5123 GCA_045650385.1 Candidatus Scatosoma sp.
TTATCAATCGCTGCTATTCAATACGCTATCGAGCAAATCTTTCACAAAAAAGAAATCCTCGCCCGTTTGCCCTATTAAGCGCAACAGTTCCTTTCTCGTTTCTTTTTTCTTTGCCTTTTCCAATGCGGCAACGTACACCAAAAGCAACGTTTTTTGCATCATGCAGGCGTCCGACAAACTGTCTTTTTCGTTGAGCGTAATCTCTCTTTTTTCCAGCTTCATTATTCGTCACCCCCGTCCATGCTACCGCCTTTTTTCTTTTTCTCCGCCTTTCCGTATAATAGCGTTTGCAACGCAACCTTTTGTTCTTCGTGTTTACAAGCCAGCTCTTCCATTGCTTTGGCAAGCGATATTTCCGTTAAAAGGCGAGAATAAATCCTTGCTTTTTTCTCCGCAATATTTAATGCGGATAAGATACGCTCTATTGCAATGCGCTCCTCCATGCTATCGGTTGTTTTATCCGTTTTTTCCATAAAAAACCTCCCCGTGTCTTACACAAAGCTTGCGTATCTTGGGGAGGATTTATACCTATTATTTTGTTTTTTCTTTCCCTTGTTTCTTTGCATAATCGCAAAGGTGCGCAAGTGGACAGTTTTCGCAATCGGGCTTTCGGGAGTGACAAATTTTCCTTCCGTGCCAAATGAGCCAATGATGCGCCTTCGACCAATCGGATTTGGGAATCGCCTTTTGCAACCCCTCTTCTATTTTCAGCGGCGTATCGCCTTTGGCAAGCCCCAATCGGTTACTCACACGGAACACGTGCGTATCTACGGCAATCGCATCGCCATTGAACGCCACCGAGTATACCACGTTTGCCGTCTTTTTGCCAACGCCGGCAAGTGAGGTAAGGTCTTCAATGGTTGCAGGCACTTCGCCGTCGTATTTTTCCACAATATCTTTCGAGGCGGATAAAATATATTCCGCCTTCATACGGTAAAATCCGCAAGAAAAAATATAGCTTTCCAATTCCTTTTGCGAGAGCGTAAGCATTTTTTGCGGCGTATTGTACTTTTCAAAAAGCACCGCCGTCACTTTATTTACCCTTTCGTCCGTGCATTGCGCGGAAAGTACCACCGCCACCAACAGTTCGTACGGCGTGAAATATTTCAACGCAGGTTTGGCATCTTTATACACCTCGCCTAAAATAGCGAGCGCTTGCTGTTTTTCTATCACTTTCATACGGACAGTATAGCATATTTTTTCGCATTTGGCAATATTTTTACAACTTTACCTCGCCGTCAAGGCAAATTATTTTTTTAATGGGAACAGCGTCATTCCACCCCTGCCCTTTTTGTACCTCGCGCCAACTTGCCATAGAGCCGTTATAAACAATCTCTTTTACGCTTTCGCACTCGGCAAACGCAAATTTTCCTATCGATGAAAGTTCTTCGCTTAAAACAATACGTTCTATCTTTCCACAACGGTAAAACGCACCCTCTTCAATGATTTTTACCGACGAAGGTAAAACGATTTCCGTTAAATTGCCGCAATGATAAAACGCACGCTTTCCAATCCACAAAAGAGAAGAAGGAAAAACAAACGACCGCAAAGCCTCGCAATCGCCAAACGCGTTATCCTCTATTTGACGAACGGCATCGCTTATTTCAACCGTTTCCAAACGTTTGCAACCGTAAAAAGTATATTTCTGAATATTTTCTACCCCAAAAGGCAGTTTTATCGCCGTCAAGCCCTCGCAAAAATTAAACGCCGCTTCCCCGATAAAACGCAAGTTTTCAGAAAAAACCACCTTTTGAATTTTTTTACAATTTTGAAAGGCAAAAGCGGATATTCCCGTCACCTCTTTTTGGTTGTAACAAGGCGGAATATACAATTTTTCTCCCCCGAAATCCTCCAAGGCGATTACCTGATATTCGTTTGCATACTCGTTGTATTCGTAGCGTAACTCTTGCGTGAAATATACTTCTTTCATACTTAAATTTCCTCTTTTTCTTTGTAAAAAATAAAAATGTCGCTCGCAAAAACGAACGACATCTGTAAAAATGTTCCTTTCGCTTTGCTGCGACACAATTAAATTAACAACAACTTTTCAAGAAAATTGTAGCGCGAAAAAGATACACTTCTACCATTAGAAGTATATTTCCCTTGAAAAGTTATTATTTAATTATGTCGCAAGTATATTTTACCATTTTTTTATCACCTTGTCAATACTTTTCCAAAAAAAACCGAGGTTTGTAATTGTAACATACCCCGATTTTAAGATATTCAGTTTGTATACGGAAAAACGGTTATCTTTCCGTTAACAAAATCCAGCCTGTAAAATCCCTTAAACGTCGAATATCCGCTCATTTTCAAAATCGCTTGCGCTTTCGCATAATACCGCGCGTCGAATTTTACACACAGCCCACAACCGATTTTCGCTTCTTTGGGGGTAGGCATCGTCGTCGCCGGCACTCCGTAATTTTGCAGTCTTTGTCCGTAATCTAGGCTTTGCGCCCGCGAACGGAACACAGCCAACAGTATCATATGTCATACGCTCCTTTTTTTCGGAATACTATATTCTATGAATATAACCAAGCAAGAGGTGCATTTATGATTTATTTTGACAACGCCGCTACGGGCGGCAGAAAACCCGATAGCGTTCTTTCCGCCGTCACCGCCGCCATTAAGGTGTGCGCCAACCCCGGAAGAAGCGGACACAAACTTTCTATCGCTTGCGCGAAGCTCGTACAAGATTGCCGAAACGAACTAAACAACGTATTTCACGGCCATGGTTTCGATCGGGTAATCTTCACCAAAAACTGTACGGAAGCGTTGAATATCGCGCTATTTGGCGTTCTCCGTCAAGGCGACCACGTGATTGCCAGCTGCATGGAACACAACTCCGTATTGCGCCCCTTGGAAAAACTGAAAAAGGACGGCGTTATTTCCTATGATATTTGCCCCCTTATCGGGGATAAGCAAAACGCCGTACTCGATTTACAAGCCTTACGCACCTTGCTAAAACCGAACACAAGGCTTGTTGCCGTATCGACCGCTTCCAACGTCAACGGACTTATCCCAAACCTTGCCGCTGTAAACGCCGTTTTACCCAAACACGTGCTACTTCTTTGCGACGGTGCGCAAGGGGCAGGGCATTTCCCTATCCGCATGATAGAAACGGGTATCGATATACTCACGCTTGCTGGGCATAAAGGGTTACACGCGTTGCAAGGTAGCGGCGCATTGCTCTTTTCCGATAGAGTAAACCCTACCCCTTTCCTCTACGGCGGAACGGGTTCTATGAGTCTTTCTTTGGATATGCCCGATTTCTATCCCGACAGTTTGGAAGCAGGCACGCTTGCCTTCCCTGCCATTGTTTCCCTTTTAGAGGGAATACGTTTCACCCAAGCGTATTTGAACGTAATCGAACGGCAAACACGCGCGCTCACCGAATATTTCTTAAACGGATTGCAACGTCTTAACGAATACCAAGCGTATTCTTTGCCCAACCCTTGCGGTATCGTTTCCTTTAAGCATGCCTTTTTACAATCGGAATTTATCGCTGATATTCTTTCCGCCAAGTACGATATTGCCGTGAGGGGCGGTTTGCACTGCGCGCCGCTTATGCACGAGGCGTTGGAAACGCTTGACGGCGGCTTAATACGCGTATCTTTTTCCCATTACAACAGCGAAAAAGAAGTCGACGCGTTGCTGTTTGCTTTACAAGATTTGGGAAATCGTTAAATCTTTTTTAATTTATCCACCACCGTGCGAAGACGTTTTCTTTGCGCGCTATCGAGCATTGGGGAGAACGTTTGATAAAAATTTTCAATTTCTTCATTGGAAAGCGTACCTGCCCGTTTGCTTTTCTCCGCTTCGGCAAGGATACTATGCAGCATATCGGCATTGCTTTTGCCGTGATACGCCGAAGCAATTTTCTTCGTCAGTTCTTCCGCGTTTGCCGTTTCGCTGTTTTTAGACTGTTCGTTTCCCTCATACGCTTTGAAACTTTTCATTTTTCACCTCCGCTTTTTACTGATATATAGTATTCTTCTTATCAATTTTTCGTGACGGCAAGCATAGTATACTGTATGGAAATTTGTATTTTGATTTTATTGTATTACCTTTCGCAAAACCCCGATTTTACCGAAAGTGTAAAACCGATTATGAACAAGTTGAAAGATTCCGAGCATATGCTTTCCTTTTTGAACGATTTATCCAAGTTCACACAAACGTTCGGCGGATGTCAAAAATGCGGAAACGAGCGCAAAACAGACGAAAAGAAAAAGGAAGAACCGTGTAAAAAGGAAGAAAAAAATTCGCAATCCCCCACGGCGGGAATTGCGAACGAATTCATTGAACAAATTTTAGAAAAGTATTTAGATAAAAACGTTAAATAATCGAAAAACCGCCGTTCACGGGCAGGTCAACCCCCGTAACGTACTCGTTTTCGTCCAAAAAGAGCACCGCTTTTGCTACGTCCTCGCAAGTGCCGATTCGTCCTGCGGGGATTTCCTCTTGCAAAGCCGACATATCTTCTTTCGTGAAATGCGCGTTCATTTGCGTATCGATTACCCCAGGAGATATTGCGTTTACGCGGATACCCGAATACCCAAGTTCTTTGGCGAGCGCTTTGGTAAAACCAAGCATTGCCGCTTTGGACGCTGAATACACGCTTTCACAGCTACCGCCAACTTCCCCCCAAACGGAAGAAATATTGACGATTACACCGCTCTTGCGCTCAATCATTCCCTTTGCCGCCTCACGCGAGCAAAGGAATGCACCGCCCATATTCACGGACATCACCCTTTCGTATTCCGCAAAACTGACGTCTTGGATTTGTTTAATCAGCGCAATCCCTGCATTATTAACCAGCACGTCCACTTTGCCAAGTTTTGCAAAGAGCGCAACGACGTCTTCTTCTTTCGCTACGTCTGCGCAATAGGTTTCTATCCCCAAAGCCGCCGTTTCCGCCGCGCTTTTTTCATCTTTCGAGTAGGTCACGCAAACACGGTAGCCCTTTTGCAAAAAGAGCTCTGCTATACTTCTGCCGATACCGCGCGTACCACCCGTAATCAAAATCGTTTTCATACTTTTATTCCTTTTCACTACCCGTAAGCGCGATAATTTCCTCTGCAATCGCCTCGGGCGTTTTGTTATCCACGTCCACGATATAGTCCGCA
>JAZRRB010000014.1:0-14594 GCA_045650385.1 Candidatus Scatosoma sp.
CAAAATATTACGGAGTTTTCGAAAAACGAACTCGTTTCTGCGTTCTTGAATAATGCCGTTACGTTTGGCGGAATCGATAAGCGATTGAAAGAAGACGATGTAAAACCGGAAGCAACGTTAACGCCGCTTCCTGCCGACGCATCGCAATGGGAAGCGATTTCGCTTTCTCAAACGGGCAAGAGTTTCGTTTTGCACGGTCCTCCCGGCACAGGTAAATCGCAAACGATTACCAACATTATCGCCAATGCGTTAAACGACGGTAAGAGGGTGCTTTTCGTTGCGGAAAAACAAGCGGCGCTGTCCGTGGTTAAAAAGCGTTTGGATAGCCTTGGTTTGGGTGAATTTTGTTTGGAATTACACTCGAATAAGACGAATAAATCGGACGTATTGCAAAAATTGACGTCCACGCTTTCACTTGCAGGGGACGTGGAGAAGGTACGCCTTTCTGAAAAGTCGCGTGCGATAGCACAGCTTAAAGAGGACTTGTCCGAACCGCTTGTCGCGTTGCATAAAAAACGCCGTTTAGGCTTGTCCGTATACGAAGCGCTTCTCGTTTGCCTGAAAAATAAATCCGCGCCCGATATCATGAATATCGAAAGCAGTTTTTACGATGGTTTGACCAAGGAAAAAATCGACGCGTACGAACGTATGATGGTGGAAGCTGCCGCGGCGGCAAAAGAGTGCGGCGGCGTGCACAATTCTCCGTTTAGCAACGTCAATTTGTCCGAATACTCGCCCGCTGTACGCGACCACGTGTATTGTGCCAGCGAAGTGGTGATTGCGGAAATCAAGCATTTGAAAAACTACGTGGCGTTGTTCTTGGAATTGTACCGTCAAAACGTGAGTACGATGACTCGCAAGAAATTGGACGCGCTGTACGACATAGCAAAGCGTTTGCAAAGCGGCGCATTTAATAAGTATTTCAAGACGGACGACGAAGAGTTTTTTGCCTTCTTCAATGCAAACCGCCGCTTAGACGCGTCCTTGGAAAAGTATTTTAAGCGGTATAGAAAACTCGTTGATATTTCGGACGAATATAAAGCGCTTGGCAAATGGTTGGACGGAAATAACGAGGATTACGAAAAGAATAAGACAATCCGTACGATTGTTAAAAAATTATCCAAATACGCGTTGACGAATACGTCGGAAGAAGAATTGTTGCAGGATTTGGAAACACTGTATACGATATACGAGGCGATGCAACGTATTCGTACGTCTACCAACCTTTCGCAATATTTCACGTTTGCGTTCGGCAGAGTGGACTTTTTCGACGCGCGTAAAAACTTCCTCAAAGATTTGTACGCGTTGCACGAAGCTTGTGCGACGGTGTTTATGGATTATAATCCTGACAGCTTTAACAGCATGTGTATTCGCGCGGCAAGCGGTTATTCCGCGCCCGTTTTGGGGGGACTTATCTATTCCATAGACAGTTTCCGTCAATCGGAAGAGAGTTTCTTGACGGCAACAAACGGCAGTAAAGCCAAGATTCCCGAAGAGGACGTTTTGGAATATTACACGAACAAAGCCGGCGCATTGATTGAAAATATCGATATGTTGGCGTCTTGGTGCATGTATCGCAAGACGGCGCAAGCGTTGGACGAAGCTGGGCTTACGTTTATCACGGACGCGCTCGAAAGCGGTAGTGTTACGGGGGAAAATATCGTCGACAGTTTCGAAAAGAATATCTACAAGAATTTCTTGCAAACGAATATTCCGCTCGATCCCGTTTTGGCGCAATTTTCCGCCGCCGTATGCGAAGAAAAAGCGGAAAGCTTGCGGCTTACGATGGAAGAATTTTCTCGTATGACCAAAGAAGCGATTCGCGCAAAACTCATCTCCCGCTTGCCCACGCAATCGACGGAGGGCAGTTTGAGTATCGAGGTAGCGAATTTCAACCGCCTTGCAAAATCCAATTTGCGCGGCATGGGGCTTAGAAAACTCTTCGAGGAAATCCCCGAGCTTTTAGGCACGGTTGCGCCTTGTATGCTTATGAGCCCGATTACCGTTTCGCAATATTTACAGCCGCAAAACGGATTGTTTGATTTGGTTATTTTTGACGAAGCGTCGCAAATTCCGACGGCGGAGGCGATTTGTTCGCTTGCTCGCGGTAAAGCTGCGATTATCGTTGGCGATCCCAAACAGCTTCCGCCTACCAGTTTCTTCCAAACGACGTACGTGGACGAGGATAATTTGGAAAGCGAGGATATGGAAAGCGTGCTCGACGATTGTCTTGCCGTCAATATGCCGCAACGCCATTTGACGTGGCATTATCGAAGCAAGCACGAAAGCTTGATTGCCTTCTCCAACGTCATGTACTACGAAAACCGTTTGTGTACATTCCCGTCCCCCGACGCGCTCAATAGCAAAGTGCGCTTCGAATTGGTAGAAGACGGTACGTACGATAGAGGGTTTACCAAGAAGAACAAAGCGGAAGGCGATGCGCTTGTCAAAGAAGTTATTCGTCGTTTGTCCGATGCAAAACTGCAAAAATCGAGTATCGGTATCGTCACGTTCAGCAGCGTACAAAAGGACTATATCGAACGCAAGCTTGCCGCGGAAATTGCGGAAAAGCGGCTCGAAAGAGAAGCATACGATAGAGAAGAACCGTTGTTTGTAAAGAACCTTGAAAACGTACAAGGCGATGAACGTGACGTTATCTTGTTCTCCGTATGTTACGGCCCTGATAGATTGGGAAGAATTTCCCTCAATTTCGGGCCATTGAACCAAGCGGGCGGTTGGCGAAGATTAAACGTTGCCGTGTCGCGTGCAAGGGAAGAAATGATTGTGTTCGCATCGATGACGGGCGCGATGATTGATTTGTCTAAGACCAATTCCAAAGGGGTTGCCGGCTTAAAGGCGTTCCTCGATTTTGCGGAAAAGGGCAGGACGAATTTGGCGCTTTCGTCAACGGCGCTCGTCGAACAAAAGACGGGTATTGGAAAATATATCGCCAAAGAACTCTCCTCGTACGGTTACGAGTGCCGTTACGACGTGGGGGCGTCCGGCTTCAAAATCGACGTGGCGGTTGTCGATCCCAAAAACAGACATCGCTTCGTTCTTGCGATTATGTGCGATACCCCCAATCGTTTCTCGATTAAGGATAGAAACGTATTGCAAATTCAAACGCTTAAACGCAATAACTGGAACGTTATGCGCGTATTCACCGTCAATTATTATAATAATCCCAAGCGTGAGATTAAGAAGATTAAAGACGTTCTTGATAAACTCACGGGCGCGGATAAGAAGGGCGGTACGGAATTGAACCGCGCGAAAAAACCGTATAAAGCCGCGGTTTTGGAAACGCTTGCGGAAAACGCGAATTACGTTACCTCAGGCGAAAACGACAAAGAAATTATTGCGCGTTTGAAAGCGATTGTAACAGCGGAAGAGCCTATTTCTTATGAGTTCTTGGTACGCCGTTGTTTATCTAGTTTGGGTATTTTCAAATACGGTGTCAAGGTGGACGCGCGTATGCAGGCGCTCATCGCGCTTTGCGGATTTAAGTACGAGCGCATTTTGGGCGCGGATTTCTACCGTAAAACGGACAAGTGCGTTGGTTTCGAACGTTACCGCGTGGAAACGAACGAACCGCTTCGTAAGAACGAATACGATTATACGCCGTATGAAATTGTGGCGATTATACGCAGCGCGTTGGAAGACAAAGTGGCGTTGTATATGGATGAAATTGTTGTGATAGTGGCAAGCGTATTGCGGATAGCAAAACCGAGTGATAAATTTGCTTTATACGTAAACGATTGCGTAAGCTTAGGGGAAGAGAAAGGCGTATTTGTACGTTCGGTATCGGATAGAATATCGTTAGCATAACGAATATATACAAAAGAAGAAATGCAAGAGAATTTAGCGCAAAACAAAAAGGAAAACGGCGGAATAAGAGTGTTTAATTTCCGTACCTTACTGTTTTGCGCTCTCTTTTTATGTTTAGGGATACTTTTTTCGCTTGGATACGTAGTATACGGCTTGCCTTTATGGCTTGCATTTCTCATCGTGCCATTGACGGGATTGATATGTTTGCTTTCCTTTACGATAACGCAATGGCGGCGGATATGCGTATCCGTTGGCTTGCTTTTGATTAGTTTTATTCTCGGCGCAGGTTGTTTTGCTTGGCAGGTAAAAGACTTTCAATCGGCAACCGTCTATAACGGAGAATACGCCGTTTTCGGGAAAGTTGTTGAAAAGGAAACGGACGGAAGAACGTGTGCGGTTGTGTTGGATAATCTATCGGTGGACGGAGAAAGGACGAAAGGCACGCTTACGGCGTACGTATCCCTTTCCGCTTATGAATCCGTTTCCCTTTCGGGGGAAATTCTTGTTCGCGGAAAGTTGCGCACGAAAACACAGCTTTTAGGGGATTACGGTTTCCGCGGCTATGCGGTGGAAGAAAACGCGCGTTACTTCATGAACGTAGATGATTGCACTGTTTTAGATAAAGATTTTGATTTGTTTTTAAGTATTCGCGGCCGCATGGAAAAAGTGATACAAGCGGGCATGGACGACACGCCGGCGGCGGTCACTATCGCTACGCTTACAGGCAACACTTCTTGGGTGGAAGAGGGGTTGTTGGATAATATCCGCAGAGGCGGTATCGCGCATATTTTTGCCGTATCAGGTCTACACGTGGGTGCGCTGTATGCGTTTTGTTTATTCTTAATAGAGAAGACAAAATTGCGGAATACCCCGAAATTCGTTCGTTTTATTATCCTTATGGTAATACTGCTCTTTTACGGCGGTATATGCGGTTATTCGGCGTCGGTAATTCGGGCAACGGTCATGTGCCTGTTGCTATATTTTGCAAAGCTTGCAGGGCTTGGTAACGACTTTTTGGAAACGGTTTCCGCGGCGGCGATTATCGTGTTGTTGTTCTCGCCCGTGTCTTTGTTTACCATCGGGTTTCAGCTTTCGTTTGCGGCGTGTTTTGGGATAGCGTTATTTTCCCGTCCTGTTCGCAAAACGCTGTATGCTTTGGGGGATTTTTTCAAATATACGGTATTTAGACGGAAAAGAAAACCGTTTGTATTGGAGGAGGATACGCACCCTTTGAACAATCGGCAACGTATTATACGCGCGCTTGTGTCGTTTGTTTCGGTGACGGTTGCCGCGCAAATAGCGACAACGCCGATACAAATTGCCGCCTTTGGGTATCTTTCCGTTTGGTCGCTGTTATTGAATTGTTTGTTTGTGCCTATCGTCAGCGCGGCGTTTTCCGTATTATTGCTGTTTGTAATGATTGCATGTTGTTTGCCCGTTGCATGTAGTTATGTAATACTCTTTATTCCCAACGCCGTTTGGTCGGCGCTATTGCTTGTGTTTGAAATCGTTACGTTTTCATCGGTGAGTATTTTGCATTTTCCCGCGTGGGCGTTCTGCTCTTATTACACCTCGGCGATTCTTTGTAGCGGTAGGTGGAACGCACCGAAATGGTTGTTACGGCTTTTAGCGGTAATGTTTACGGCGGTATGCGTGTGTATTCTCGTTTTGGCAAATACGTAAATGTAGCTAACCGTTTATAAGCTCTTGATTTTTTTGTAAAAATATGTTATAATGGAAAATGGAAGATAAAAAAGGAGAAGGTTCGGTTTTGAAATACGTTGATTTCAAAAAATTTACAGACGAGCAGGGCGCACAAGCGGTGTACCTGTTTGAGGGGGAAGACGCGTATTTTCGGGAAAAGGGCGAGGCAATGCTCAAATTCCGCTTTGTACAAGAACCGACTTTGGATTTTGCTTCCTTCGACGGCGCATCGCTCAAAGGCGAAGCGATTAAACAGCTTGTAGATGCGTGGAACAGCTTTCCGTTTATCAGCGAGAAACGTATGGTGCGCGTAAACGAATTTTATCCAACGGAAAAGGATTACGAACAGTATTTGAAACCGTTTTTTGAAAATCCGCCGTTTGGAGGAATACTCGTTATTGTCAATAGCGCAAAACCCAAAACGGGGCAAGCTACGCTTTCGAAAAAACCGAATGTTACGCACGTAGATTGTGGCAAAGCGGACGAAGAAACGGTGGAGAAATGGATACGTATTACCTGTAAAAGAGAGGGCGTGTTTGCCGATGGGGCAACGTGTGCGAAGCTTTCGGCGTATTGCGTGCAAGACATGTCGCGTATCGCGGCGGAAGTGGAGAAACTGCTTTGCTATTGCCAAGCAAAAAATTTGGATCGGCTCACGGACGAAATTGTCGATTTGTTGGTGTATCCCGACGCGGAATATAAGATATACGAGCTCGCCAATACCATACCACGCAAAAATTTAAGCGCGTATACACGTATTTCTAACGAGCTTATGACAAAGGGCTTTAACGAACTTGCCTTGCTTTCCTCGCTTGCCTCGTATTTCCGCAATTTATATGAAGTATCCTTAATAAAGGGCGGCGATAAAGAAGTGGCGTTGACGTTGGGGATTAAGGAATACGCGGCGAAGAAAAAAAGGGAAGAAGCGGCGAAATTTGGGGATAGTTTGTTGCGTATTTATCATGACGTATATTCGGCTATATCCGATTCGAAATGCGGTAAAATAACCTTTTCCTCGGCGTGGAAAACGGTGACTACCCGTTTATTTTTTGGAAATTGAGAAAAAGAGTGTGAAAAATAGATAAATTTGCTTTATTTTTCACGGAATATTTTATATAATAATAACAATAAAGGATTTTTCCTATGGAAAAATAGGGGACAATCTTGTAAGGGAGGATAAACATGGGGGCGCTTTTATCTGTGGCGGAACGCGTTTCGGGATTTATTGAATCGTTTTTTTCGTTTTTCAATAACTTCAAAGCGATGTACGCCGTCGAAATCGTGTTCTTCTTCTTGGTGATTTATTTCGTATCCAAGATTTTAAGAGAAAACGACGCAACGAAACTCATGCTTGGCTATTGGGTGATATTGCTTTTCGGTGGTGCGATAACGTTGCTCGCTGAGAACGTATTCGAAAAGGAACTCGTGAACGGTACGTTCTATTTGACATACGTGATATTGGTATCGGCATTCATGCTGATATTGTTCAACGTGGAAGTGAAAAAGACGTTGTGGGACGTGCATACTACGAAAGTAAGCCACTCGGAAAAGGCAAAATCGAACGGCGGCAATACGGAAATCCGTTCGCATGCGGATACGGAGCGTTGCATTACCAACGTTATCAAAGCGTTGCAAAACATGTCCAAAAATAACGTGGGTGCGCTAATCGTGCTTTCCAAAGGCAGTTTGCCTAAACAAGTATTGCAAAGCGGCGTAGAGATTGAGGCGGAAATATCCACGCAACTTATCGAAGGTATTTTCTTCCCGAAAGCGCCTTTGCATGATGGTGCTACGATTATCCACGGACATAAAATTCAAGCGGCTGGCTGTTTCTTACCGCTTACGCAAAAGACGACGTATCCCAAAGAATACGGTACTCGTCATCGTGCGGCGATTGGTATTACGGAGGTGGCAAACGTTATATCGCTTGTCGTATCCGAAGAAACGGGTATTATTTCCATCGTAAAACAGGGCAACGTAACGCGGTATGCCGATTACGATATGTTGGTGGACGCATTGAAAGATTATTACTGGCAAGAAATGCCTTTGACGGATAAAAGACAACGTGGAGGTATCAGATGAAATTCGGACAATTTTTGAAAAAAGTATTCGTTTCTAAATTTTGGATAAAAGCTATTTCGTTGGTGCTTGCCGTTGTTGTCGTGGTATTGATTAACGTCATGTAAACCCAAAGAGGGAAAAGAGAGGAAATACATTAAAAAGCAGGGGCTTTTGTAAGGAGTTTTTATGGGTATCAAAGTATGTAAATTCGGCGGAACGTCCATGGCGGACGGAAACGTGATTTTAACTGCGGCAAAAATTGTCGAGGCGGATAGCGAGCGTAAATACGTAGTAGTATCTGCGCCTGGTAAACGTTTTAGCGGCGATATTAAAATGACCGATTTGTTATATCGCTGTTCAGATGAAGCGGATGCAGGGGATACGGCGGCGTTCAAAGAAACGTTTGGGAAAATCCGTACCCGTTTTACAAGCATTGAAAGAGAAGTAGGCAAAACGCTTGGTATCAGCGAAGCACTTGACGAAGTAGAAGAGGCAATATTGCAAGGCGCAGGGCGCGATTATTGCGCGTCGAGAGGCGAATATCTTGCGGCGAAAATTATGGCGGCGGTGCTCGGTGTGGCATTTGTAGACGCAACGGAATTTGTCCGTTTTAATGAAGACGGAGTGCTTTCCGAAGAAACGTTCGACTTGGCAGCAAAAGTGCTTTCCAAATACGATAGAGCCGTTATTCCCGGGTTTTACGGCCTTGGGGCGAACGGCAAAGTAAAGACGTTTTCCCGTGGCGGCGGCGATATATCCGGTTCGATTGTGGCGCGTGGCGTAATGGCTTCGCTCTATGAAAACTGGACGGACGTTAGCGGTTTCTACGCATGCGATCCTCGTATCGTTAATTCCCCGAAATGTATTCCCGAACTTTCCTATCAAGAACTTCGAGAACTTTCCTATATGGGTGCAAACGTTTTACATAGCGAAGCGATTTTCCCCGTTAGAAACGCAGGTATTCCCATCCGTATTTGTAACACCTTCCGTCCTATGGACGCAGGTACGCATATCGTTAAGACGTCTACGCGTGATATTCGTGAAAATGTAGTAACGGGTATTGCAGGCAAAAAGGATTTCACGGCGATTTCTTTGGAAAAATCCATGATGAATAGCGAAGTAGGTTTTGTTGGAAAGGTGCTTTCCGTCATCGGTAAGCGCGGTATTTCCTTCGAACACTTGCCTTCGGGTATTGATACGATGTCGCTTGTTATCGATAACGAATATTTGAAGAACGGCGTTCTGCAAGAAGTGGTTGATGAGATTGAAAAGCTCGTTCATCCTGATAAACTTTATGTACATGAAAATATTGCCTTGGTTGCAACGGTAGGACACGGCATGGCGAAAAATGTGGGTACGTCCGCAAGACTTTTCAAGGCGCTTTCCGAAGCCGGTATCAACGTTATCATGATTGACCAAGGCTCCAGCGAAATGAATATTATCGTCGGTGTAGAAAATGAAGATTGCGGCGCATGTATCAGCGCGATTTATAACGAATTCTTTAATTAAGGGGCAAAAGTATGAAAACCTTTACAGTTGATTTGAAAAAAGAATACGGCTTGCAAGGCGGTATGCTCGATTGTATGACGATTGCATCGCCCTTTAATTGGGCGACGCCTGATTGGAAACGCCCTGCGATTATCGTTGTCCCTGGCGGAGGATACGGCATGGTAAGCAAACGCGAGGCAGAACCTGTTGCGCTTGCATTTTTGGCAAGGGGCTTTCAAGCATTTGTGCTTACGTATACGGTTGGCGGTGAAAACGGAATTTCTTACCCCGAACAGCTTATTGAAGTAGGCGCGGCGGTGGATTACGTAAAGAAAAACGCGGACGTGTTGGGGGTAAATAAAGACGAAGTGTTCGTCGTTGGGTTCTCGGCTGGCGGACATTTGACGGGAAATCTTGCCATTGAATACGCTTCTATTTCTCAAAAGGCGGGACAAGAACTCGATTGTAAGCCTACGGCGGTAGGGCTTGGGTATCCTGTTATTTCGAGTAAGCATGGGCATTTTGAAACGTTTGAAAACTTGCTCTACGGATATACGAGTGAGGCTCGTGAAGAGCTTATGAAGACGCTGAATTTGAACGAAGCGGTAACGGAAACGACGCCGCCTGCATTTATTTGGGCAACGGCAGCGGACCAAGTTGTTCCCGTAGATAATGCAATTCGTTATGCGCAAGCGCTTTCTGAAAAGGGCGTGGATTTTGAATTGCACGTATATGCGGACGGCGTACACGGCTTATCTACGTGTGACGAGGAAATTAACCCCAAGGGAGAGCATTTGGCGCGTACTTCCAAATGGCTTGACGATTGTTCGGCGTTTTTCCATAGACACACAAAGGAAAATTTCTAAAAAGAAAATCCCCTCGGCAACAAGCCGAGGGGATAATTTTTTAATTTGATTAATTGATAAAATCAGCCGATACGAGATTGTAATGCAATTCACCTAAGGTAAAGGGAAGGGGAACGATATATTTCAACATTACTTTACGATAGGTGTTGTTGTTGGTGTTTTTCGTTTCCGCTATCCATGCCGTTTGCGTCGTTCCGTTGTTTTTCACGTCGATTTCCATTGTTACAGGCAAATAAGAAATTTGCAACGATTCATGTGTTTGTCCGTTAATCGTCAAGTTTTTGAAATCGGTTGCGCTGGAAGACCCAAAGGTTGTAGTAACCGTTTGAACTGCATTGGCAAAGGGGGAATATACTTGTACTTTTCCCGTGTTGCTGGGGTTCATACAACGCAAGGCAAACAACAGTTGTTCGTTATCCAAATACGCGTATTTTTCCGTTTCTTCGATTTCGAAATCATAAGAGATTGTTTCGTCGTTGTTTTTATGATTGATGATAACGGATTCACCTTCGGTACAATCACTGTTGTACGTCGTTGTCACCGTTTGATGATATTCCACGTAACAATCTTCCAATTTATCGCCTGCGGACTGCGCAGGGGAATGGCTGTATACGGTTTTCGTAGACGATATGGGCATCAACATATTTTTTGCGGAACGGAAAACTACGGTCGAAGTGGACGTATCCGTGAAAAATTCCGTGCTTGCACCTTCGTACGTGAAACTTACGTTAATGGAAAAAGTGCTGGTGAGGAACATATAAGAAGCCCCGTTTTCATCGCTTACTGTTTGCAAATTCGTTTGGTACGTACCGTTAGAATATTGTACGCTGTAATTATTGTAAGTATTGTTTCCGGTATGCGTTACCGAATAGGTAATCGTTTCGTTGATTTCATTACCGACAGCGTGATCCGCGTCTTGTAAATAATAATCCTTAAAGGAAACTTTTGTATTACCTGCGCAGCTATCGCAAGAACAGGATGCCAAAAATACCGCACTCAATACCGTTGTAATGGCTAAAAAGATTTTACGTTTCATGTTTATGTCCTTAATTTACGCGTAAAACAGCGCGTAAAAAGTTATTATTGCTATTATTATACCACATTAATTTCGATTTGTAAAAACAAAATCGAGATTTCTTGAAAATTCTTGTGAAAAAAAGCTGAAATTTTTCCTATGGATATGCTATAATAGAAATATTAAGAGAAAAGTTTGCCATTAAGCAAAGGAGGAGATTATGTTTACCGTTATAAAAGCGTTTACGCTTTCCGAGTGTATGGAAGAAATGTCTAAATACGTTTCCGCGTTCGAAAAAACGGGCGGAAGCAATCTAATCTTTTGCGAGGATCGGTTGACGTTGATTGCCGAACGTGCGATTTTGCGAGAAACGGGCGGTACGTTTCAAACGTCCGTTACAACGTTTGCTCGCTTTTTGCGCACGGACGAACGCGCAATCAGTAAACAAGGCTCGGTCATGATTGTAGGGAAGGTAATGACGCGTTTGCAACGGGAAGAAAAGTTGCAATGCTTTACCACCTCTTTTTCCACTGGCAATAACGCGAAATGTATTTATGAAACGTTGGCGCAATTCTCCGCGTCGGAGGTTACGCCCGAAGTGTTACGGGAAAGCGCCGCGCAATTAAAAGACGAAGTCTTAAAGAAAAAAGTTTTAGATTTGGCGTTGATTTACGAGGAGTATAGAGAATATTTACACGAACACAGTTTATTCGACGAGAGTAAATATTTATCTTTATTGCCCAATCGTATCCGTCAAGACGAAACGTTGAACAACGTCAACGTGTTTTTCCTTGGGTATACGGCGTTCACGCCGCAAGCGCGCGAGATTGTGCGCGCCGTTTGCGAAAAAGCGAAAAGCGTTGTCGGGGTATTTTGTTCGGATGAAGAGGACTTGTACGCCAATCACGCCGCTGAAACGTTTATCGATATTTGCAGCGGATACGGAAAGACAAAAACGCTTTGCTTAGGTAAACCATTGGACGGCGAGGCGGAAATTTTACGCAAAGGGTTGTTCAATCCCGATAAAAATACGGGGGAAAAGACGCGTACGGGAAATATCCGTATCTTTGAAGCGATGGATAAAATTGCCGAGGCGGAATACGTAGCTACGCAAATTCGCCGTATGGTAACGCAGGATAAAACGTTGCATTATCGCGATATCGCCGTACTTGTACCTGATATAGGCGCGTATTCGCTTTCGTTGCACCGCGCTTTTGCGGAATACGGTATTCCGTATTTTACCGATGAAAAACGCTCGTTAAAATCGCATCCGCTTGCCTGCTTTTTGCTTGATTGTTTCAAGGTGATAAAGGAGCGTTATTCGCCTGTTTCCGTGCAAGCGTTTACACAAAACGTGTTCTTTGGGGAGAGTGACGAATACCGTAATTATCTATTGAAATTCGCCAATTACCGTGGCGGAGCGAAACGTGAAATCAAATCGAGCGAGGCGGTGACGTCCTTGTTTGATGTGCAGGCGTTGGAAAGCGGTAGACAGCGGTTATTACGCGCGACAAAGCATATTAAACTGCGTGCGAGTGGAAAGGAATATTGCCAAGCCGTTCGCGCCATTTTAGACGATTTTAACGCGCGTGAAAAATTAAAAGAATTGACGGATAAGTTCTTGGACGTGGCGCAAAAAGCGTACTTTTCGCAAATAGAAAGGGCGTTGGAGGCGGTGCTTGCCGAAGCGCAGCAACTTACGGAAGATATGGAGATGTCCGTTTCAGAGTTTTGCGCCGTACTCCAAGACGGATTGGACGCGACGGAAATTTCCTTAATACCCTTAAAAGCGGATGCGGTATTCGTTGGGGATATTGCGGAAAGCCGTATAGAGAAAGTGGGATGTTTATTCGCGCTGGGTATGACGGAAGACGTGCCGTATGCCGCTGTGGATACTGCAATCGTTTCGGATAAGGAAATCGAACGTCTTGCTAAGGTACAAACGCTGTTAGAACCGACGGTTGCGGAAGTGAACAAGCGTACACGTGAAAGCGTGGGGCTTAATTTGTGTACGTTTTTACGGGAATTGCATTTGACGTATCCGCTTTCCGCGGATGGTAGCGAACCTGCTCTAAGTGAAATTTTCCGTTACGTAGACGAGTGTTTTTGCTCGTTAGAGGGCAAAGCGTTGCACCGCAATAAAAATTATACGGACGAGGAATTTGCTTATCAATGCGCCGCGCCTGCGCCTGCCATTAGACAGCTGTTATTGGAAAAGCGAAGCTTTGAAGAACATCGTAAAAAATCGACGGAAAGATATTCGTCGCTCTTTACCGCGCTTGATAAGCTTTCAGTGACGGAAAAGGACGATTATTTGGCGGAAAACGAGGGGATAACGCTGGTGAAATACGGCGAGGAACTGTTTTTCCGCGGCGGAAAAATTTCTCCGACGGCGCTCGAAGGGTATTTTTCTTGCCCTTTCCGAAATTTTGTAGAACGTGGCTTAAAATTAAAACAACGTGAAGAAACGAGCGTGCTCGCTTTGGATACGGGTAATTTTGTTCATGCCCTTTTGGAAATCACGGCAAAAGCCTCTAAAAATATCCACACGGAAGAGGAAATGCGTGCCTTTGCGATTGGCGAAGGGGAAAAACTCTTAAAAAGTCCGCTTTATGCCATGCAATCGGAAACGGCTTCGGGAACGGTATTTTCTCAAAAACTGTTGAAAGAGAGCGTAGACGTTGCCATGGCGGCTTATCGGCAAATCAAGAATTCCGATTTTGTGGTGGAAGAAACGGAAAAGAGTATCACCACGCCCGATTTTCGCGGTAAAGTGGATAGAGTGGACGGTACGGATAAATTTATACGGGTAATCGATTATAAAACGGGTTCTATCGATGATAAAGCGGTGTCCTATTACACGGGTAGAAAACTGCAAATGCAGTTATATATGTCCGCGCTTAAAGGGGAACGTATCCCTGCCGGTGTATTCTATTTTCCTGCTTCTATCGATTATGCGGAAACGGAAGAGAAACGTTTTCAAATGAAAGGCTTTCTTAATGGGGAAACGGAAGCGTTGCTTTGCGGTGATAAGACGCTTGGAGAAGAAGGACAAAGCGAATATTTCCCTGCAAGTTTGCATGATAATTCGAGAAGCAAACGGGTAATGGACGAGGAAACGTTTAGAAACTTTTTGGATTATTCTGTATTGGTGGCAAGACAGGGCTGTAAGGAATTGAAAGAGGGATATATCGCGCCTACACCGTATAGCGGCAGTTGCGATTATTGTAAATACGGCGGACTTTGCGGGTTCAACAAAGAGAAATGCACGCCGCGCGCAGAGGAAAATATCGATCCAAAAACGATAGCCTCGATAGCGAAAACGGCGCGCGAGGGCGAGGGGGAGTAAAGGTATGGAAGACAAGAAACAAGATAAATTTACCCCCGAACAACGCCGCGCAATCGAATCGCAGGGCAAGACGATTGTGTCCGCTTCCGCTGGTAGCGGTAAAACGACGGTCATGATAGAAAAAATTATCCGTTTGATTCGTGATGGCGGAAAAGTAAGCGAAATTCTTGCCGTCACGTTTACGAAAAAAGCCGCTTCGCAAATGAAGGAAAAATTGCGCAAAGCGCTTGTATCGGCGATAAACGAACCAAGCGTAGATAAGGCGCGTAGACAAGCCCTTAAACAA
>JAZRRB010000015.1:0-3816 GCA_045650385.1 Candidatus Scatosoma sp.
GAAGAATGCAAGCAAATGGCGGCAATTCCTCACCCTGCGGAATACGATAAGTATTTCAATTTGTAATACCGAAAAACAAAATAAAACCGCGGTGCGTTGTCAAAACGCTCCGCGGTTTTTTATATTTTTCTACCGAGTAAAAAGTCAATATCTTCCTCAAAATAATCGGCAATCTTGCAAAGATTGGTAAGGGAAATTTCCCTTTGACACAGCAAATACCGAGAAATCGTTTGTTGGGGAATATCCACCTTTCTTGCAAATTCCGAAATGCTCATTTCACCCATTAAAGATTTTAAGTTTTGCGCAAACGCTTTCATAATCGTATTTTCCATACAATTATTTTACACCAAACGGTGTATTTTAGTTGACATTACACCAAACGGTGTGGTAATATATTTATACAAAAAAAATTGGAGGTGTTTACAAATGAACAAGAAATGGTTGGCGTTAGGTTTGGCGGCGATGATGAGTTTTGCTTGCCTTGCGGCGTGTGGTGATAATGGCGATAATAATGGTAATAACGATAATAATGACGAGGGGAATAACGTTATCAAAGGCGAGCAGGTAACGGAGGAACAATGGATTTCGGCGGCGGAAAATGTTGATTATAAGTATGTTGTGTTTGAAGAATGGTATCAGTGCGTAGATATTGCAAGTGTTGAGGGTGAAGAGGCTAAAGAGATTTGGTATGATACTACGCATTATAGCTATGAAAAAGAAACGTATGTGGAAGAATCGGAGAATATAAATGAGTTGTTTGAAGAATGGGAATGGGAAGTTCTTCGTGGTGGCACGGTATACGATTATTATAAAGAAGAAGGTGACGGTTGGGAAGGGGAAGTTTCCAATGCAGGACCTTGGAAAGAAATAGATTGGCGTAGACAATACAATGGGGAATTTGAAACCGCTGATGAATATTTCTATGCCGATTCACGCGAATTCTTGGAAGAATGGGAAAGTGGCTATTATTCAATGGAAGATTTCACTTTTGACGAAGAAAAAGGGGTGTATTATATGACGGAAGTGGAATCTGACGAAGAGTCCACAGAAAATATACGCTTTGAAATTCTCTTCCTTGACGGAAAGCTGTATTCCCTGAAATACATATTTGATTATCGTGAAAACGATCCTACCGAAAATTATTCGGAAGAGGGTTACGAAATGATTACTTTCAAAAAGGAAACGATTCCGCAATTACCCGATGAAGAGGGATTAAACGCATTGATTGAGCAAAACGCATAATAGGCATTGATAAAAATAAAACCGCGGAGCGCGCTCCGCGGTTTTTCATATTCTCAAATTATCTTTTTCCTTCAAATACAAGGTGTATGCCCATATCTTGAATGCGTTTGCAGGTCATTTTTACTCGGTCGGGTTTGTACTCTTTGACGATATGTCCGTCGAAACCAACCGACAGTTTTACACCCGATTTTTTCACGATTTCTTGCTGTTCTTTGTTTTTCAAAAACTCGGTTACGTAATCGTGGGTTTTATAGCCGTGTAAGCTATCCATGTTCACGTTCATTTCCCAAAAGATACCGCGCTGTGCCATCTTTCTAAAATAGCGATAAGGGTCTTCGCCGATGGATTTGATAAACGCGAACATATCGGTATGCGCTATCCCCGTGGGGCAACCTGCTTTTTCCGCAAAGGGGAAGATATCGCCGTGCAAGAAAGAATTTCTTGCGTCTAAATTTTCCACCAAGCAAAAATCAAAGAAGGAAATATCCGCTTTTTCGGGAAGAGCATAACTATCGTTTGTGATAAGAGTACACACTTCAATACCGCAAAGCAAACTAATTTTGTTGCGGTAAATTTTTCTCAATGCGTCCATGTGGTCGAAATAGCGCACAAGCGTCTTGCCATAATCGGCGTTTCTATTCGCGCCTTTATCATAGCAAAAATCCGTTCTTGCGCAACCTACGCCGTAGTTATGGTCGCATATTCCAAGTTGTTGCACGCCGCTATTGATTGCCGCCTCGATTACCTTTTCGGGTTTATCTTGGCTGCAAAACGAATAGTAGGTGTGCGCGTGTAAATCCTGTATCATGTTCCTTCTCCGTTTTTTCTATTATAGTACAACTGAAAAAATAAAGCAAGGGTTTCCGCAGAATTTTTTTGCGGAATTTTTAATAAATAAATTGAATATCCCGTCCGTCCAAGGCTTTGGGTGGCGCGCTATCCGTCACGACAAAGTCGTACGATTCAAGCGCGGTAAGCCGATACGCACCGTGCGCGCCGAATTTTGTGCTATCGATAAGCAATATATGTTTTTCCGCCCGTTCAAAGGCGGCGCGCTTGATTTCTTTTTGGTCAAGCGAACGCTCGTAGGCGTATCCGTCGATAACGGCGGCGCACGAAGAAATCATTAAATCGAACTTAAAATCGTCTAATTGTCTTGCTGTCCAGCTCCCTGTGGCGGAAATGGTGTTGTACTGCACCATGCCCCCAAGCATAACGAGCGTTACGTTGGGTTTTTTGGAGAGTTGAATTGCCGTTTGCAAGTTGTTCGTTACCACCGTTTTATGGCTGAAATCCATGCGCTCGGCAAGCGCCAACGCCGTGGAAGAACTGTCGATAAAAACCGATTTGAAAGGGGGAATATACGGCAAAGCTTTTGTCGCCGCACGTTCCTTTTCCTGCGCGTTTTTTTCCATACGGAAAAAGATAGAGATTTCTTCGCTGTTTTCGGGCAGCAACGCACCGCCGTGGCTGCGCTCTACCAAACCCATGCCGTTCATCTCCGATAAATCTCTTCGAATCGTCGCTTCGCTGACGTAAAAAAGTTTGGAAAGTTCGTTCACGTTTGCCTTTTTTTTCTCTTTCAAAATACGCAAAATTTCATTTTGCCGTTCGTTTAATGCCATAAAACGCTCCTTATCAGGAAAATTACGAAAAAAATGCGTATTCTATGCGCGTTTTTGTTCGTTTGTGTTCGAATTATACCATAAAAAATTTTTTTTGTCAATCTTTCGCACATATATAGACAAAAATAAAAAAGTATGATATAATATATCGGAAGAAAAAAATCATGGCGGAAAACGAACAAAAACGAACATAGAAAACGGACGTTTTTCGCTGGATTACATAAGGAGTAAGCATGAAATATTATCTTGCTATTGACATCGGGGCGTCTTCGGGCAGACATATCGTTGCCTATCTTGAAAACGGCAAAATGATTACCGAAGAAGTATACCGTTTCCAAAACGGTCCCGTCAACCAAATCGCCTATGACGGAAAAGAACATCTCGTTTGGGAGAGCGAACGTTTGTATCAAGAAATCCTCAACGGTTTGAAAAAGGCGAAGGAACTTGGCAAAACGCCGTATGCCATCGGTATCGACACATGGGGTGTAGATTACGCGCTTCTTGACGAAAACGACAAAGCGATTGGCGGCGTGTATTGCTATCGCGACGCAAGAACGGAAGAAACGATGGACAAGGTTCACGATATCATTCCTTTCGAACGGTTGTATGCCAAGACGGGTATCCAAATTTCCACGTTCAACAGCGTTTACCAATTCTACCACGACGTAGAAACGGGGCGTATGAAAAATGCGAAATCGATGCTTATGCTTCCCGATTATTTCAATTTCCGTTTGACGGGCGTGAAAAAGCAAGAATACACGAACGCCACCACGACGGGCATGGTCAACGCGATCACGCACGAGTGGGATGAAGAAATTATCGAAAAGCTTGGCTATAAGAAAGAACTCTTTGGGGAGCTTACCCAGCCTGGTAGCATCGTAGGGGAATTTACCGACGAGGTAGCCGCGTTCGTAGGGTATAAGGCAATCGTAATGTTACCTGCAACGCA
>JAZRRB010000016.1:0-5191 GCA_045650385.1 Candidatus Scatosoma sp.
ATGTTTTTCCTTTTTTCTTTTCCCCGTAATACTTGATTATTTAGTGTTTTTATGTTATAATAGTGTAGAACGTAGTAAAAAAGGAGCAAAACGTATGCAAACGCTGATAAAAAACACGCAAGCCTACCGCTTGCTCAAAGCGGAAGCGGAGAAAAACCGACTTTCCCACGCGTATTTATTGTTGCTGGACGACAAGCGCAATTTACGCAGTGCATTGAAAACGTTTGCAAAGGTACTCTTTTCCTGCGATACTCCGCAAACGGAGTATGAAAAGCGCATATCCGAGCGCATTGACAAGGAAACGTTTACCGACTGTTTATTCTTTCCTTCTCCTGACAAGAAATTCGTTGTAGAGGACGCGGAAAAATTGACGGAAGAGTGTATGCTTCGCCCCGTAGAGGGAGATTTGAAGGTGTTTGTCATCGCCGATTTTGCCGATGCAAACGTCGCTTCGCAAAATAAGCTCTTGAAACTGTTGGAAGAACCGCCCGAAGGCGTCGTATTTTTGCTGGGCGCAACGACGGCTTTCCCCGTGTTATCCACCGTGCTTTCCCGTGTGTCTAAGCTGGAAGTGCCGCCCTTTTCCGAAAAGGAAGTGGCGCAGGCATTAAAGCGCATTTATACGGACGGCAAATACACGGACAACGATTTTTCGCTGTGTGCGGCGGCAAGTGGCGGCAGCTTGGGCGAGGCGCAAAACACGCTTGAAGACGGCGATTACCGCGCGCTTGTGGACGAGGCGTTTGCCCTGCTTCTTTGCACGAAAGAGGCACTCCCCTCTCTCATCAAAAAGACGGGGGAAACCAAACGCAAAAAGGAACTTTTATACTTGCTTCGCGTGATATTCCGCGACGCATTGCTGTTAAAATCCTTTCCTAACCGCGAAGAACACGTGCTTCTTCGTGTGGAAAGTCAGCGGTTGAAACGGGTAGCGGATCGCTTTACAAAAACCACCCTTTTGTTTGCGCAAAGCGAACTTTCCAAGGCGGAACTGCACACCTTTTTTAACGCCACTTTTCCCCAATGTTTGGAATTATTGATGGCAAAAATTTTCGAAAACAACGCCAAAAACCGTTTGGATTAAGCAAACGACGTTACGGCGAAAGGACGTATTATGACAAAAGTTGTAGGCATAAAATTTAAGAACGGGGGCAAGCTGTACTATTTTACCCCCAAGACGGGCGAGGTTTACCAAAGAAATATGCCCGTTATCGTAGAAACTTCGCGCGGCGTGGAATACGCTTGGGTGGCGTATCCCGAAAGGGAAATCGACGATAGTGAAATCGTTTCCCCGTTGAAACCGATTCTTCGTATCGCTACGCAAAAGGACACGGAAAAATACCAGGCGTTTGAAGAGAGAAAGCCCGAAGCTATCCGCGTTTGCAAAGAAAAGATTGCGGCAAGAGAATTGGAAATGAAACTTGTCGACTGCGAATTCTCTTTTGACAGCGGCAAAATCACCTTCTTTTTCACCTCGGAAAGCCGTGTGGATTTTAGAGAGCTTGTTAAAGACCTTGCTTCGGCGTTCCATACGCGCATTGACTTGCGCCAAGTGGGGATTCGTGACGAAACGAAATACCTTGGCGGTATCGCGCCCTGTGGCAGAGTTTGTTGTTGTGCAGGCAATATGCCCGAATTCAAAAAGGTAAGCGTAAAAATGGCGAAAGCGCAAAACTTATCCTTAAACCCTGGCAAAATCAGCGGACTTTGCGGACGGCTTATGTGTTGTTTGGGCTACGAAATCGATTATTACGTAGACGCGGCGAAACAACTGCCCAAAGTAGGCGCGGAAGTGGGTACGCCCGACGGAAAAGCGATTGTGACTTCGCTGAATATGTTGAAGATGGAAGTTCGCGTGAAAATCGACGACAAAAACGGCGGTTGGATTTTTAAGGACTATCCTGCAAATCAACTCCGTTTCAAAAAACCTTGTCCCCAATGTTCCAAAGGGAAAGAAGATGATTTGGACGACGATTTAACGGAAAACGAGTAAATATTTAACGAACTTATTCGAAAAAACAAGATTATTTACTATATTTTATAACAAAAAGGTCTTTACATTTCTCTTTTTCGGTGTTATAATAGTGTGGTAATGGTAACAATGCAATAAAAGGCTATTTCGTCACAGACGTCATAAAGCCGAAAGACAAAAAGATAAGGAGATTGTCATGGAAGAGAATTTACAAAAGCAAAATGAAATCAGTATCATGGAAATTTTTCGTTTGCTTTTGAGCAAGCTTAAATGGATTATTCTCGTGGTCATTGTAGGCGCTGCTATTGGTGCAGGATTTGGTTTCCTCCGCACGCACAACGTGGAATATTACGGTACGGAATTAAAATTCTACATCAACCCGAACAAAGAAAGCGGTTCTTCCGTTGTGTCGGACAGCCAATACGGCGTATATGGTGCATACGGTAAAAACGTACTTAACAACATGGTAGAGCTTTTGGAATCGGAAGCGTTTGCGGAAAAATTATTGCTTGACGAAAACGGTTTGCCTACGACAAAGCGTTTGGAATCGATTCGTGCAAGCCACGAAAACGACGCTGAAAAAATGGTAGCCGTAAATAAGTTAACGTCGCTTGTGGCAACGGCAAACGAAGAGGTTGCAAAATACAACAAAAAACACGCGGAAATGCAAACGGCTCTTTCCAACGTGAATAACGTAAACGAGTTGTTGGCGGAATATACTACTACGCTTGACATGTATTGGGCGGAAGCGGTGGCAAAATACCCCTCTCTTCCCGCAAAACCCGAGGAAAACAATCCTTTGATTACCGACGAAGAATTGGCGACAAATGTCAACACGGCAATTCAAAACGTCAACACTGCCAATGCGGACGTTTTGAAAGCGCAAAAAACGTACGATAATTTGTACAAAGAAGTAAAAGATCTTTCCAAAAACGCAGAGGATGCGAAAAAACCTGCGCTTGAGCTTTGGAGAGAATTGGATAAAAACTATGCTTCCCAACTCAACAAAATCGTTTCTGCCGCAAGATTCTCTTACTATGACGAAGCGGCGGACGTAAGCGCAGACGATTTGGCAAGAAGCTTTATCTACGTCAATATTTCCGTACTCAACGACGAAGTGTATGCGAAACAATTGCGTGAAGATTTGATTGACGCTGTGCCCGAATATATCGTAGAAAAAATGCCCGTTCCCTCCGGCTATGACGGAACGAACTGTATCCGTATCTCGCGTACGGACGAAGTGCATAGAACGAACGGTGGCGTCGTTGCCAAAACGGCGGCAAAATACGGTTTGATTTTGGCGGCAGCATCGTTTGTTGTCGTATGTATCGTCATTATCATCATTGACCGTTCGGATAAACGACTTCGCGGTATCGAACAAATTACCGACGTATTCAACTTACCCGTTCTCGGTGTAATTCCTACGTTTAAGGATACGGAAAAATTGGAAGCAGAGGAAGAAACTACCCAAGCTGAAACGACGGAGGTGAAATAATGAAACTGTTCAAAAAGCACAACAAGAAAATCCGTAATAAGGCAAAAAGCACTTCCTCTCACCGCGTAGAATATCTCCTTTCCGATAAAGTAGCTTTTAACGTCATGGAAGCGTTTAGAAACTTCAAATCTTCCTTGACGGTATCCGTACCCAAAAGACAATCGGGCGAAGGCACGGTAATCGTCATGACTTCCGCTTGTCCTGAGGACGGTAAAACGACGGTTGCGGTAAACCTTGCGTTAATGTTCGCGTTATCCGACGCGAAAGTAGCGCTTGTCGACGCCGATATCAGAAAGGGTAGAATTGCCCGTTTCTTCAAAAGAAAATCTGCGCCCGGCCTTGCCGATTATCTTTCCGGACAAAATTCTTTGGAAGAGGTAACGCACAAATATAAAGAAAATCAAAATCTTTCCTTTATCACTTGCGGTACGCATGCTCCCCGTCCTTACGAACTTCTTGAAAGTGAGCAAATGACGAAATTCATCGAGCAGCTCCGTCAACAATACGACTACGTGATTATCGATACGCCGCCACTTCTTGTCGTTTCGGATGCGATTGCCGTTGCAACGCAAGTAGACGGTACGGTTATCGTTACCCGCTACGAAACGTCCTATATGAACGATATTGAAGAAACGATTGAAAAACTTAAATTTGCAAAAGCAAACTTACTCGGCGTTGTCGTGAACGACTATGCGGTAAATGAAAAATCGTCTTATCATTATTCTTATCGCTATAAATATTATAATTACAACTATAATTATAGTAGCGACGATACAAAAGAAAATAAATAACGTATATAAACAAAAAAGGAAAGCACCCAACGGGTGCTTTCCTTTTTTTCGCTTTCATTATACCATTTTTATAACGGATTTTTTCGTTCCTTGCCCTGTCCTCTCGGATATTTCGGGGGCGTTTGTTTTTTCTTCTCTACAATCGCAAGCGTTCGTTCTCCGTAATCGAAGGGCAAAGCGTATTTTTCGCAGTTTTGCAATTTTCCGCCCAACACTTTGTACGCACTTTCCGCTTCCGTTATTTCGCTTATATCACCGCTTTTGTACGCGATAAACGTACCACCTACTTTTACAAAAGGCAAACAATATTCGCTCAGCGTATTCATCCGCGCCACCGCACGCGCCGTCGCGTGGTCGTATTTTTCCCTGAATTTTATATCCTTGGCAGCATCTTCTGCACGAATATTATAAATATTCACGTTTTGTAAACTCAACTTATCCACAACCACGCGCAAAAATTCGCATTTTTTACCCACGCTTTCCATCAAATCGAAGGATAAATCGTTGCGGATGATTTTTAAGGGAATAGAGGGAAATCCTGCACCCGAACCTATCTCTATAACACGCGCATTTTTTTCAAAAAAACGTTCTCCTAATACGCTGTCGAGAAAATGCTTATAATACATATCTTTCTCTTCCAAAATGGTCGTAAGATTGTATTTTTCGTTATATTCCAGCAATAATGCCCGAAAATAAGCAAATTTTTCCGCAAACTCGCCCTTGATTAAATTTTCGTAATTTTCTATATTTTCTTGAATTTTCATAGCCTTTTTATTATATCATGCTTTTTATAAAATATCAATCCTTTTTCCCTATTTCTTTCCTTTTCTTTTTATTTCTTGTTGTTGGGATAAGTGGATAGCTTTGTCCACCTGTGGATAACTTTGGTGGACAACTTATATATTATTTATTTTTATTTATTATTTTTGTATA
>JAZRRB010000017.1:0-1597 GCA_045650385.1 Candidatus Scatosoma sp.
TATCTCGAACGTCGCATTCAACGTGTCTATAGTTCGGCGATTCAATACTCGCACTCTGCCTGTCTATACCGATAACAGAATACCCCTCTTTTAAGAAGTATTCCGCTATCGCTTTTCCTATCCCTTGCGAAGTTCCCGTAATCAAAACTTTCATAAATCCTGCCCTGCAAGCTCAAAATATTCTTTCCCAACTGATTCAGCTTGCCATTTTTTCGTAATCTTATAACCTATCGGCGAGAATACAATTTCCATAACAAGCTCGGCAAGCGCACCCGTTAACGAACACATTACGCATTGTATAAACGTCCAGCAAAATCCATCCCAAAAAATCGGTGCAAAGAACATAAATACGATTACGGCAAAGATAAGATTATCCATAAATTGCCCGATAAATGTCGATACGTACGTTCTCGTAGCATACGCAAGTTTGCCGTCGGGATTTTTACGAAAACTCTTTCCAATCATCCAATTCATTGTGTTGTTAATCACAGCGGACGCCAAAAATGCAATCGTACTACCAAGTAAGATAAACCACGTCCCACCGAAAATACCATTGAACGCCGTATAATCGTCCGCAGTAGACGGAATTACACTCGCAACAAAGAATATTAAACAGGTTAAAAGGTTAATACCAGCAGCGAGTATGGAAATACGGTTTGCCGCTTTTGGTCCAAAATGTTTCGTGATGATGTCCATACACATAAAGGACAACCACGAGATTAAAATACCACCGTCTAACGCAATCCAGTCAAGCTGTATAAGCGTTTTGTTTGCGAGCAGATTCATGCAAATTACACTTACAACGAACAAAGTGACAACCGTTGCAGGAATCGAACGTAAAAGTAATTTAAATTCCATCCAACTTTTCATGATTTTTTCTTTCATAGTACTTCTCCTGTAAAATTAGATATCTTCTTTTATATTTCCTTTTTTAACGTTTCTCTCAATCAATTCTTTCGTGAACTCCCAAATATCTTCAGAACCAAGCTGAGAAGACTTTTGCCTATTCAATACTTGGGATTTATTAACTTTGTGTGCTCTCCAATCTGCGCCGTTATTACAATCGTTTAATAGAATAGGTTGCAGATTATCCATTGTTTTTGCAAATCTTGCTTCGGGGGTTTTCCCTTCTTCAAATTCTTCAAACAATGCTATTAAATGTTCCTTTTGGTCGTCTGGCAACAATCCAAAAATACGGTCAGCCGCTTTGCTCTCTCTTTCTTTTTGAGTCGCCAAGCCATTTGTATCGTAAGCATACGTATCTCCAGCGTCGATTTCTACTATATCGTGAATTAACGCCATCATCATTGCCTTGGCTACGTCAAACTCTTCATTTGCGTATTCCTTTAAGAGATAAATCATCATTGCCATGTGCCAAGCGTGTTCGGCATCGTTTTCTTGCCTTGTATAACCGCTTAAATGGGTTTGACGTAAAATATTCTTCTCTTTATCCGCCTCTAAAATGAAAGCAAGTTGTTTTTCAAAACGATTTTTATCCATACTGTTTCCTTTGAACGATTAGAATTTGTTTAATTGATTCTCTTTATATTTTCTTCTATCTTTTTAATAACATTTATAAATTCTGCATCACTCTTTC
>JAZRRB010000018.1:0-2526 GCA_045650385.1 Candidatus Scatosoma sp.
CTACGATCCGACTTGGCAACACAGGAAATACGCCCGGTGGCAGCACAGGCGGCAACACAGGCAACACGCCCGGCGGTAGCACAGGCGGCAATACAGGCTTTGTCCCCAATGACGAAAATGAGCTTGAAATCTTCTATTGGAATTCTGGTTACGGTTCTGAATGGTTAGATAAAACAATTGCGGCGTTCGAAGAAAAATATCCAGAAGTAAGCGTTGTAAAAAATTATAAAATGACCAACGAAACGTGGGCTTACGAACTTGAAAGTGGAGATTCGAATACGGTCGATTTGTACGTAAGTAGTGCAGCTACCCTTCTTGCGTATACCGATTATTTGGAACCGCTTGACGAGGTATTGGAAGAAAAGGACGAAAACGGCACGAAACTTATCGATAAGATGGACGAAAATTTGTTGCAAAACGTAACGGGGGCAGACGGCAAAGTATATGCTACCAACTGGGGCGGCGGTGTAGGTGGCCTCGTTTATAACAAGACGGTATTTGACCAAAAAGGATATAAAGTGCCTCGTACGACGAACGAACTTGCGGACTTGGCAGCCGATATGGTAGACGATGGATATACGCCGTTTATCTTCCCCGGCAATGCGGATTATTGGCTCTATTGCTATCTGCCTTGGGCGGCGCAATACGGCGGTATTGACGAAATTAACGATTTCTGGCAATCGAAATATAACGGAAAGATTTCCAAATCTGCGTTCTTGACGACTGCAAGACAAGAATCGTTAATCGCATTGGAAAAGGTTGCGGCGCCGAAAGGATATACGTATAGAGGTTCCAATGCAACCAATCATACTGAGGCACAAACGATGTTCCTTCACGGGGAAGCCTTGATGATGCCCAACGGTAGCTGGCTTGAATACGACATGAAAAATGCCATGACAGACATAGAAATGGCATTCATGAGAACGCCTGTTGTCAGCTCGCTTGCTACTAAGCTCAAGATTAAGGAAGAACACTTGCGTGAAGTAATTTCCTACGTTGACAGTGGCGATTACGATAAAGGCGTATTCGCGGTAGGTCATGGGTATGACGTAAGCAAAGTAAAAGCTGTTTCTAAGACGAAGATAGCCGAAATTGCGGCGGCGCGTAAAGTTGTTTACACGGAAGCAACGTCTAATAAATGCTTTATTCCTAAGAGTGCAAATGCAATGGATTGGGCGAAGAAATTTATTGCGTTCATGAACTCGGAAGAAGGCTTAGGGTATTATTATAACACCCTTCAAACGCCCACGCTTACGAGTGCAACCACGGAAATTGATACCTCTAAGTGGAGTACGTTTGCAAAATCGGTTTTGACGTTGACGGAAAATTGCGAATACGTATATAGAGATAAGAGCAGTCCTTTCTTCTACAACAACGGTTTGGAATTCTTCCAGGAATTACCCCAAAGGTATATTTTGTCGGCAAGTGATGAGGATAAAATGACGGCGGAAGAGTACTGGAATGCAAAGTGTGTAAGGGTATACCAGGACTGCTGGCAAATTTGGTACGAACGTTCCGGGCTTGACGGCTAAGCGGTGAAAAATGAAAAACCGCGAAGACGGTGTATCATAGGATAGCGTTTTATGGCGTGAACGTAGACGTTTAAAAGGCGTACACGTGGCAGGATAAACGCAATAGATAATTACATAAAAAGATATAAAAAAGGGCGATTCTACTTAGGGTAGAGTCGTTCTTTTCTTTGGTAGAATTTACAAACGGATTTGTAGACGAAAAAACCGCCGACAAATCCGTTTTTTTATGGTAAAATATGGGAAGAAAATCAAGCCTGCCTTTGGAGGCTCTCCGCAAAACTATCGAAAAAACAAGCAAAAACGACAAAATATTCTTTCACAAATACGCTACTATATTCTATGCTAAATTTTTACGGCGAAAGGAGTAGGGTATGGCAAGGAAGATTGTCGTAACAAGTGGAAAAGGGGGCGTAGGCAAGACGACGGTGGCGGCGTATCTTGCCGCGTATCTTGCAAAAAAGGGGCAACGGGTAGTGCTTTGCGATGCCGATTTGGGGCTGAACAATATCGACGTGGCAACGGGGATTGAAAGCCTTGTCGTCTACGATATCGTGGACGTTATCGAGGGGCGGTGTCGCGCGGTGCAGGCGCTTGTACAGCATCCCGATTTTCCTAATTTATACGTGTTGACAAGCAGTCACTCTGCGCCCGAACGCTACGTTTCGCCGCAGGCGTTTAAGCTGGTTTTAGATACGCTTGCGCCCAAGTTCGATTTTATCTTTATCGATTGCCCTGCGGGGATTGACGACGGATTTCATAGGGCGGTGGCTTCGGCAAACGAGGCGATAGTGGTAACCACGCCGCGTCTTTCCGCTATTCGCGATGCGGATAAGGTGATAACGCTACTGAAAAGCTACGATTTTTCGGCGATTTCGCTGATTGTCAACCGTGTGCGAGGGGATTATATCGTATCGGGGGAAAGCGTGTTGCCAGGGGAGATAGAAACGCTTTTGAAAACCTCGCTTATCGGGGTGATTCCCGAAGATTATCACAT
>JAZRRB010000019.1:0-4940 GCA_045650385.1 Candidatus Scatosoma sp.
CAAGCAGTCAAAGGCGTAGAGGTGGGCGTTGGCTTTGACGTAGCGCATAGTAGCGGTAAAGACGTGCACGACGAAATTTTCTATAACGAAGAAAAAGGCTTTTATCGTACTACCAACCGTGTAGGCGGTATTGAGGGGGGGATGTCGAACGGCGAAGAAATCGTTTTGCGTATCGCCATGAAACCGATTCCCACGCTTATGCAAGGCTTGCAAACGGTAGATTATATCACGAAGGAAAAAGAGCAAGCGGCGTCGGAAAGAAGCGACGTTAGCGCGATATTCGCCCTTGAAATCATTGCGGAAGCGGTAACGGCGCAAGTGCTTGCTGACGCAGTGGCTCGGCGTTTGGGCGGCGATACCATGCAAGAGGTTGTAGAAAGATATAAGCGTTTGCCATAAAGGAAAAAACCATGCAAGAAATTATCTTACAAACCCCGACGATGACGGGGAAAATATACGTAGGCGAGGACGTGGTGGAAAAACGTTTGCCCGCGCTTTTGCAAGGGCAAAAGAATTTCGTCCTTACCGATAGCAACGTATACGCGCTCTATCCCGATTTTTTCAAAACATATTTTGACGAAACGGATATTTTCGTGCTTACGGCAGGGGAAGAGAATAAGAATTTCCTTTCCTTGCAAAGTATTTTAGAGGCGATGAGCAAAGCAGGCTTGCTCCGTACTTCCCGATTGTTCGCGGTGGGCGGCGGCGTTGTGGGCGATATCGGTGGTTTGGCGGCGGCGCTGTATATGCGCGGTATTTCCTGCGTGCAAATTCCTACCACCCTTTTATCGCAGGTGGATAGCAGTGTTGGGGGAAAAACGGCGGTGGATTTGGGCGGCGTGAAAAACCTTGTTGGAGCGTTTTATCAGCCCTGTGAAGTGCTGGTAAACCCGACGTTTTTGCAAACGCTCCCGAAAAGAGAAATTAAATGCGGCATTGGCGAAATCGTGAAATACGCCGCGCTCGATAGTGATATTTTTGAGGCTTTGTACGCGCAAGAAACGTTGGACGAGCCGTCGTTTTTAACGTCGTTAATCGAGAAATGTATTCGATATAAAGCAAAGGTAGTGCAAGCAGACGAAAAGGAATCGGGCGAACGCCGCTGCTTAAACGTAGGGCATACGACTGGACACGCTATCGAACTTTCGACAGGTCTTTCACATGGGGAAAGCGTGCTATACGGCATGTTTTTGGAAACGAAAATTGCAATCGAAAAGGGTGTCTGCGAAAGAGC
The DNA here is from genome assembly GCA_045650385.1 of Candidatus Scatosoma sp. GTDB lineage: Bacteria > Bacillota > Clostridia > Christensenellales > Borkfalkiaceae > Scatosoma. Next base: position 1,235 of record JAZRRB010000019.1, read on the forward strand.
ATACGGCGAAAAATTATTGCAAATTGTAAGAAAAGCACTTGCGATTGCGCCGTTATCTTCGCCCGATTTTTCGGAGATAGAAAGGGATGCGGAAAAGGCGAAATCAGACAAGAAAAACACGGGCGGAAACGAAATCAATATGTCGGTGGCAAAAGCCAAAGGCGCTTGGACGACGTTGAAACTGCCTTTTGAGGAATACGTGCAGGCGTTAAAAACTGCGGTTAAGAGTTTGTAAAAAGAAGGATAAAGTATGTTGTTCATACCAGCAAGAGAAAATTTTGAAGGGGAATTTGAACTCCCCGGGGATAAATCGATTACCCACCGTGCAGTAATGCTCAACGGCGGCGCGGACGGCGAAGCGGTAATTACCAACGCGCTGATGGGGGAAGATTGTGTTTCCACTTGTCGGTGTATGCGCGCGCTGGGCGCACAAATTGACATTGACGGCACGACGCTTCGTATTAAAGGCACGCCCAATTTCCGTCGCGGTATGCGCCTTGATTGCGGTAATTCAGGCACGACGATTCGCCTTTTGACGGGGTTTGCGGCAGGTAAAGGCATTGACGCTACGCTCTTTGGCGACGCGTCCCTTTCTACCCGTCCTATGAACCGCGTTGCCGAGCCGCTTTCACTTCTTGGCGCGGATATCCGTACCACGGACGGACATGCGCCTGTGGACATTTTTCCTGCGGCACTGCACGGCGCGGACGTGCATTTGAAAATTGCCTCGGCGCAGGTAAAGAGCGCGGTGCTGCTTGCAGGTATTTCCGCAAATGGGAAAACGAGCGTTACCGAGCCTGTAAAATCGCGTGACCATACCGAGCGTATGCTCGCCGCAATGGGCGCAAAAATCGAGGTAAACGGGAACAAAGTAATAATAAAAAAAAGCAATTTATCCTGCGTGGACGTGCGTGTGCCTTCGGATATTTCCTCGGCGGCGTATTTCATGGCGCTTGGCGCGTTGAAAGGCAAAACGCTTTGCAAAAACGTGGGCATTAACCCTACGCGTACGGGTATTTTAACGGCGTTTGATAAATTGGGGGTTAAGTATTCACTTTTGAATAAACGCGTATCGGGTGGTGAAGAAACGGCGGATATCTTGGTGGAGAAATCGAACATGCAAGCCATTTCCTTGACGGCGGAAGAAGTACCTGCCATGATAGACGAACTGCCTTTGGTGGCGCTGTTGTGCGCGTTTGCGGAGGGGGAAAGCCGCGTCACGGGCGCAAAGGAACTGCGCGTAAAGGAAAGCGATAGAATCCGCACGACGAGAGAACTTATTGAAAATATCGGCGGCAATTGTGAGGAACTTCCCGACGGCTTTATTATCCGCGGCAAGAAAACGCTTGTTGGCGGTAACGTAGACAGCTATCTCGATCACCGTATCGCGATGACGGCGGCGGTGGGCTTGATTGCCAGCGAAAAGGGCGGTAATATTGCTCGCCCCGAGTGTTGCGCGATTTCCTTTCCCGACTTTTTCGATAAACTCGGCGTAAGCCTTTGAGGGGTATACTATGAAAGACGTAAAAACGCTCTCGCTTGGGCTTGTTGGGAAAGACGTTTCCAAATCGAACAGCGAAAGAATACATAAATTCATTTTAGGCGAGTGGGGTATTTCTTGTGAGTACGAAAGATTTTCCGTTTCTCCCGAGGGGGTTGATGCCGCTATGCGCTGTTTGCTTGGCGATTTTGACGGCTTTAACGTCACGATTCCCTATAAAAGAGACGTGTTCGAATATTTAGACGGTATTGAGGGGGACGCAATCGCTTGCGGCGCGGTGAATACGGTTGTCAATGGCACTCGACACGGCTATAACACGGACGGCATTGGTTTTATCCTCATGATAGAAAGCGCAAGTATTTGCGTTAAGGATAAAAAAGTGCTTGTCTTAGGGGCTGGCGGTTCGGGTAGAAGCACGGCGGTAGCGTTGAAAAACGCAGGCGCAAACGTGTACATGTATCGCCGTAACCGTGAGGAGCTGGAAGAGGTGTGCGTTCAACTTGGCGTATTGCCAGCGGATAATCCCGAGGCGGGTGGATACGATATTCTCGTCAATTGCACGGGGGTAGGTATGCACGATACGGAGGGAAAATCCCCTGTTGGCGTAGCTGCGTTTAAGGGAGCAAAAGCGGCGGTGGATTTGATTTATACGCCGAAAAAATCGGAATTTTTACGGCTTGCGGAAGGGCAGGGTTTAACCATTTGCAACGGCGCGGCGATGCTTTTCTATCAGGCGTATTATGCCGATTGTTTGTTCTTGGATAAAAAACCCTTGCGTCAAGAAGCGGAAAACCTCTATCAAAAATACGTACAAAAATACGGTGAATAATACAGTTTACGGACAAGGAACCTATGAAACTTTTAATTGTCAATGGGATTAATCTCAATCTCACGAGTAAGCGCAAAAAGGGCGTTTACGGTACGGAAACGCTCGATCAGCTCAATGAAAAAATTGCGGTGTATTGCGCGCAAAACGGCGACGAAGTTTGCTTTTATCAAAGCAATATCGAAGGGGAACTCGTAAATAAATTGCATGAAGCAAACGAAAATAAAAATTACGACGGTATTTTGCTTAACGCAGGCGCGTTCACGCATTATAGCTATGCAATCCGCGACGCGATTGCGGCAATCGACGTGCCTGTCGCCGAGGTGCATATCTCCAACGTGCACGCACGCGAGGATTTCCGTAACGTCAGCGTGATTTCCGAGGTTTGCAAAGGCACGGTTTGCGGTTTTGGCGTGGGTAGTTATATCGCGGCGATTGTGGGCTTGAAAACCAGCCTTCATTGAGGGGAAATATGGTACTTACCTTATGCGGCATGATGGGCGTTGGGAAGACGACTATCGGGATAAAGCTTGCGGAAATCACCGCTTATAAGTGGTTGGATACCGACGCCGTTATCGAAGAAAAGCACGGCAAAATATCGGATATTTTCGCGCGTTTTGGCGAGGAATATTTTCGCGCGTTGGAAACGGAAACTGTGCGCGCACTCACGGAAAAGGAGTGTTTAATTGTATCCGTGGGCGGCGGCTTGGTTTTGAGAGAAGAGAACGTGAATTTGCTCAAAGGCGTTGGCAAAATCGTACATTTGCGCGCCCAAAAAGAAACGCTTGTCCAGCGTTTGGCTTTTGATACTTCCCGTCCGCTTTTACAGGGGGAAGATTTGGAAAAACGCATTGAAACATTATTGCAAACACGTGAAAAAATTTATGAAGGCGTGGCAGATATCACGGTAGACGTGGATAATAAAACGCCCGAACAAATCGCGGAGGAAATTTGCGCGTTGACGGGTATATAAGGATAAAAGATATGAAAACGGTTTTAATTACAGGCGGCGTGCGCGGTATCGGGTTGGCGATAGCAACGGCGTATAAACAAAAAGGTTATCGCGTTTGCGTTACCTATTCCAAGGACGAAAAGAGCGCGGATATTGCCAAAACGCAAGGCTTAGAAGTGTATAAAGCGGACGTGGCAAACGAAGCGGAAATACAATCGCTCTTTGCGAAAATCGGCGTTGTGGACGTGCTCGTCAATAACGCAGGCGTTTCGCTTATCAAACAAATCCAAGACGTATCGTACGAGGAATATAAACGGGTATTCGACGTGAATATGGGCGGCGCGTTTTTATGTAGCCGTGAGGCGGCAAAAGGCATGATTGATAGAAAATGCGGCTTGATTGTCAATATTTCTTCCGTTTGGGGGGA
>JAZRRB010000020.1:0-8125 GCA_045650385.1 Candidatus Scatosoma sp.
GCGAAAGCGAATTGCTTTCGCGGCGGTTATTTCGTTTATTCTAATTCTTCCAAGCTATACGCACGGGTATAGGCAACTTTTCCGTTTGTATCTATCAGTATAAAACGCACAAACGGTTTGCGCCAAGGCGATACGGTTTTCTTGTGCTGTAAATACGCGCTGATATCAATATCCGCGCTTGTCAACGGCTCTTTATCCATGCACGTATTCGAGGCGAAACGGCACTCCGTCAAAAAATGAATTTCACGCACAGGGGAACACTTTATATGCACAACCCCTTTCTCTATCGAAAGTTCGTGAATTTCAGGCGCGGTAGAAGCGTAAAAATCTCCTCTCTCCAAAGCGTTCATCACCGTGGCGTATTCCAATTTTTCCGCCCTCACCATGATAAAACCGCCAAAACAATCCGCCAAGGTATGCGCGTCGTCCGTCGCCAAAGGGAATACGTTTTTTCCCTGCACAAGCAAATCTTGTAACGGTCCGTCGTTATCGGGCAACCCTACGCGAAGACTGACATTGTTGTAACATTCTACACCCCAAATCCCTTCTAATCCTGCATAATCGGCATAATTTTGCAACGACCAAATAGGGTGATTATAACTGACGATAAACCCCTCTTTCTTGGCAATGGCAATTGCCTCGTTGACTTTATCGATAGCGTATTCTCTTTTGTAAACGAGTTTCTTTTGTTCTTCGCTAATCTTCGGTTTTACGCAATCGAATACCAAATCGGGATCCCAAATGGAAATCACCGATTTATTCGCGTCTTTCGAATAAAAGTTAAGATGATACGTCCTAATATGCGGATATCCTCTATCTTCAGGATAAAGATTAAACGCAAGTTCCGTTGCAGTTATCGCCAAGAAATTTTCATCCGTCAATTCGGTGTGCGGCATTAAAATTTCATGGTCGGTATATGCCACAATAGAATAACCGTTTTCCATATACACACGTTTAATTTCTTCCGGAGAAAGATGTCCGTCCGAAACGGTGCTGTGCATGTGCATATTCGCCTTGTAAAAATTTCCGTTTTGGGGCAATAAATATTTCTTCATCGATTATACTTCCAAACTTTGGTCGCCCAATTTTATCCAGCCTTTCTTTCTCATAAATTCGCTTACTCCAAACGACACTGCCGCAGGAATAACGAACAGGCACAATACAATGCCAAGCACGGTATTAAGCGTAGGCACGCTATACAAACTGCACGCGTCGATAACCCCGAAAAGCCCGACAAGTCCACTCGTACCCATGCCGCCACCAACGTCCGTACAACGCACGTTCAAAAGCACTGCCACCAAGCCGGAAAGCGCGCTGGCAATAATTTCAGGAAGCATGATTATCGGTTTTTTCATAATATTGGGGATTTGCAACATACTCGTACCTACCCCTTGCGAAATGAGTCCGCTTACCTTATTTTCTCTATACGAAGCCACGGCAAAACCAATCATGTGCGCCGCGCAACCTGCCACCGCCGCGCCGCCTGCAATAGCAAACACTTCGGGGTTGGAAAGTGCCGTTTGAGAACGCGCAATAGCAATCCAAATCGCCGCGGACGAAGTGGGCATGGTAAGAAGTATCCCCATAACCACCGCTATCAACACGCCGACGATGACTTTCACCGCTTCCCCTGCGTTGATGGTGATAACCAACAATTTCGCAAACAAATCGATAAGCTGAATAAACGGCCAAGCCACGTATACGCCGCCAACAGCCAAAAGCAACGCACCAAGCGGAATTAAAATGATATCCAGTTTCGTCTTGCCAGCATACAAGCTAACGATTTCGATAACGAACATCGTTACTACGTACGCGCCAATCGGGTTACCGGGTGCACCCGACGTCAATAGAATAGCAGTGGGGGTTGCGCCGTAGACCAAGCCGCCTGCAAACGCGCCGACAGTACCAGCCACCGCTGCCGCAAAAATCAACAATTTATTTTTCCCAAGCGCGTGCGCAATGCCTACGCCTATCCCTGCGCCCATCAAGGCTTTTGCGATATTGGCTATGTATAAAAGGGTATTGCCCACGTAATTGCCGCCGCCGATTTGATTAATCCAGCCGGCAATTTGCGCCAAAATCGTACCTGCAATTAAGGTTACGAACAGCCCTTGCGCCATGCCCGAAAACGCCGTGATGAAATAGCGTTTAGGAAGCGCTTTCAAATAACCAAGTACTTTTTGCTTACACGATTTTTTCTCTTGTACTTCTTCCATAGTATCTCTCCTATTATAAGATTTGTTTACATTATACTCTTGTTTTTCTCAAAACGCAAGCGTTTGAAAAGAAAAAACTGCCCTTGCTATAGGCAAAGACAGTTTTTGCGGTGTTTGTGCGACTTATTTTCTCTCGAAACTATCACAGCAAGTACAGCTTTCCGCGTCGCAACTGCAAACGTTGCCGACGTGGATTTTTCTAAGCGTACAATAATCGCCGCTACGGTTATACTTGCATTCGGTTACACCGCAACCAATGCTGGTGTTTACTTCCTGACCACGTTCGTTCATCATAACGAAATCCTCCTTTTTATGTAAAAGCAGTATGCGTAAATTACGCAAAGATTATTGACATTTGTAAAAATTTCCTGTAAAATAGTAACGTAAAGTATATAAAGCGGTAAAAACCGCGTTAAGGAGTAAATATATGAAAGTGTTATTGACCGCCGATGTAAAAGGCACGGGTAAAAAAGGCGACGTTGTGGAAGTAGCGGACGGATATGGAAGAAACTTCCTTTTGAAAAAGGGTTTGGCTACCGTTGCCTCTACGGCGAATATCCACGAAGCGCAACAAAAAAAGGACGCGGCGGCGTTCCATAAAGCGGAAGAAGTGAAAGCGTTGAAAGCGTTGGCGGCGGATTTGGATAAAAAATCGGTTACCGTACGCATCAAAACGGGCGAAAACGGCAAAGTATTCGGCAGCGTAACGGCGGCAAACGTTGCGGCGGCACTCTCCGAAATCGGCTTTGACGTGGATAAAAAGAAAATCAAAATGGATTCTGTAAAAGCGCTCGGTTCTTTCCCTGCGGAAATCCGTTTGATGGAAGGCGTAGCCGCAAAAATCACCGTAGTGGTAGAGAGTTTATAATGAACGTGGACGAATTACAAGAAAACGTCGCCGCGGTAAATGAAACGGCGCAATCGGCATTGCCGAAAAAAATCACCAAGGAAGATTTGAAAAAAGCGGCGGCGTCCCGTCGCGGTAAAATTTTCTATTGGGCGCAAACGATTTTGTTTTTGCTCCTCTCCTCTTTCCTCGTTTCCTTTGCGGCGTATAGCTTAATCATGCCCAACGAGTTTACAATCGGTGGGATAAGCGGTATCGCTATTCTTTTAGACGAAGCGTTTGGCATACCGCAATACGTCATCGTATTTTCCGTCAATTTGCCCCTCGTTGTCTTCTCCTTCTTCTTCGTGAAGAAGAAATTTGCCATATTGACAGCGACGCATATCGCATTGCAAACGGTTTGGCTCGCTTTAATCGAATTGGCGTTTCCCAATTTCCAAATCGATTTCGGCATGGGCGCGGAAAAGATTTTCGCCGCAATCGCAGGCGGACTTTGTATCGGCGTAGCGGTAGCGCTCGCCTTCAAAATCGGCGGTTCTACGGGCGGCGCGGATATCCTTGCCGTCGTAATTCAAAGAAAATTCAATGCAAGCAGTATCGCGCGCGTCATATTCTTTATCAACTGTATCGTTATCGGCTCGTCCATATTCGTCTTTGACGGAGGTAACGGGGCGGATACCACGTTGAACAAATACGCGTTGGTGCTTCTCCCGATTATGATGTCGGTATTTGAATCGTACATTGAAAGCAGAGCCAACGAAACGATTACGGGCGGATTCCACTCCGCAATCGAGTTTAGAATTATCACGAACAAACCCGAAGAAATGAGCCTTGCACTTATGAAAGAATTGGGGCGCGGTGTGACAGCTGTGCCTGCGACGGGTATGTATACGAAAACGGAACGCGCTATGCTCCTTTGTATAGTCAGCCGTAGACAAGCGACCACTTTGAAACGGATAGTAAAAGAAATCGATCCCGAATCGTTTGCCATCACGTCCAAAGTATCGCAAGTTTTAGGACTTGGATTCTATTCCGACGAAACGTAAAATAAGCCAAAATACTGAAAAAGCCACCCTTTTTGCGCGGCTTTTCCTATATAATCGGGCAATATTTGACAAAACCCTGAAAAAACCTTGAAAAATCAGGCTTTTTCGGCATTTTTTTTCTTTGGACACTTGACAAGAATAGGCTGTATAGGGTATAATTAAATTACTTGAAAATGCTAATTTTTCAAGAATTAACCAAAAGGGGAATATAATCTCATGAACAAAGGCGAATTGATTAAAGCAATAGCAAAAAAGGCAGACTTCACGGAAAAGGACGCAACGATTGCGTACAACGCGTTTATCGAAACGGTTACCGAAGCATTGAAAGCAGGTGACAAAGTTTCCCTCGTTGGCTTTGGTACGTTTGAAGTAAAAGACGTTGCAGCAAAGACGGGTATCAACCCTCAAACGGGCGAAAAAGTAGAAATTGCAGCTTGCAAAAAACCCGTTATGAAGTTCGGTAAATCCTATAAGGAACTTATCAACGACTAATCAATAAACCCAAATATGATGAAACCCCGACGCTTCCGCGTCGGGGTTTTGCTTTATCATTAAATTTCATTTTACGCCTTTAAAGCATTTTCAAAATCGAATCAACGTCCGATATTTCCGCACCGTAAGTTTCCTTCAAATACTTAATCCCGTAATGATAGTCCTCTTCCGTAAACGAATCGGTTGCATCTTTTGCCACGACGATATCATAACCATATTGATACGCATCGGCAGACGTATGGCGCACACACATATGCGCGTGCAATCCCGTCATGATAACCGTATTTACGCCCAGTTCGTCCAACAACAATTTTAAATCCGTTTGGAAAAAACCACTGTAACGGCGCTTGGGCACAACGTAGTCCTTTTCGCAAAGGTCAAGTTCGGGAATCACTTCCGCCCCTTTCGTTCCTGCAATCGCGTGGTCGCCCCAAAATTTAAGTTCGTGGTCAATCCCTTTAAGGTGTGCGTCGTTACAAAAAATAACGGGCACCCCCTTTTCACGACACCCCGCCAAAAGCTGCTTGGTCTTGGGTACAATCGCCAAACCACGGTCGCATTTTAATGCCCCCGTTACAAAGTCGTTTAACATGTCTACAACAAGTACGGCATATTTTTTCTCCATTTCTCTATATCTCCTTTCTTTGTGTATATTTATGTGTATATACATATTGTAATATATTATACTCATGAAAATATACCCTGTCAAGTATAAAGAGCCTTGCTTTTTATATTTTTTTGTGATATAATAAAAAAAGTAATTATTTCGGGTGTAAACATGAACAACGAAGAAAGAAGAAAAAATATTATTGTACGCTTAAATGCCAGTGAGAATCCGATTAGTGCGAGTGCGCTTGCCAAGGAATATTTCGTAACAAGGCAAATCATTGTGGCGGATATCGCGTTATTGCGGGCAAGCGGATACCCTATCCGCGCGGAGCATAAAGGCTACGTATTGGATAAAGCAAACGCAAACGGCATTGTAAAGAGAATCGTCGTTCAGCATAGCAAAGACGAGGTACAAGAGGAATTGTATGCCATTGTCGATAACGGCGGCAAGGTAGTGGACGTTATTGTGGAACATTCCGTATACGGACAAATCTCTGCCGTGCTCAATCAAACCTCGCGATACGACGTGGATAATTTTATCCGTCAAATTGACGAAACGAAAGCCAATCCCCTTTCGTTATTGACGGAAGGTTTGCATATTCATACGGTTATCGTAAAAGACGAAGCCTCTTTTCAAGCAATCGTCGAAAAATTAACCGCAATGGGCATTTTAATCGAATACGCTTAACTTTTACAACATTTAGAAAACCCCGACGCTTTCCGCGTCGGGATTTTTCTTTGTTATTTTTGTTTTACAAACTTACTTCGCCGTCGTCACAAACTACTTTCGTTGCAGGCACGACCTCATTCCACCCAGTATCTTTTTTAATAGCGTTCCATTGTGCTTTTGTGCCATTGAACGTAATACTCGTTAAAATGCTACAATTAGAGAACGCCCCATCCCCAATCGTCGTCACACCGTCGCCAATGACTACACTCGTTAAACCATCACACCAATAGAATGCATAATCCCCAATCGTTGTCACACTATCGGGAATAGTCATACTTGTTAAACTGCCACAATTATAGAACGCACTATTCCCAATCGTCGTCACACTGTCAGGGATAGTAAACGACATTGCCGTTTTCCCTATTGCATATTGTATCAACGTTTTGCCATCTTTGCTATACAAATTACCGTCTATATCTTTATAATTTTCATTATTTGCCGAAACAGAAATACTTGTTAAATCCCCACAAAGGCCAAAAGCCATCTCTCCAACGTCCGTCACATTATCGCCAATCTCTACACTTGCCAAATTGAAACAATACGCAAACGCCAACACCCCAATGCTATTTACTTTATTTCCAATTATCACTCTTTTTATATTATAGTATTCGGAAAAAGCTGTTTGATTGATTTTTGTAATATATGTAGGCAACGTCAATTCCGTTTCCGTACCCGCATACCCTACCAATATTTTCTCTTCACCGTCCGTGTATACAATATACCCGTTATCAATTATCAATTGACTTACCGTCACACCACTCTCACTATTATACGCTGACAACGCATAATACCCAACGTAGCCGTTAGCTTCCGAACCCTTTTCGACTATTATATGTGTAGATTTATTAATAACCTCTACCAAACGCCTGCAACCATAGAACGCCTTCTCCTTAATCGTCGTCACGCTATTGCCTATTACTACACTCGCTAAATTATCACAATTATCGAAAGCAAAATCTCCAATCGACGTCACATTATTGCCAATATTCACTCTCGTTAAACTACTGCAAAAAGCGAACGCATACGCATTTATTTTCGTAATATACGTAGGCAACGTCAAATCTGTTCCCGTTCCTTCATAGCTTACCAATATCTTGTCTTGACCTTCCGTATAGATAATATATTCGTTATCATTGGAAAGTTTCGTACCTGTAAACGTGTCCGTACTGTTATACACCGCTAACGCATAATATCCTACAGCACCGTTTGTTTTCGCCCCCTTTTCAATTGTAATATGAGAAGATTTGTTTACCACCTCAACCAAGCTATAACAACCACTAAACGCAGAATCTCCAATCTTCTTTATACTGTGAGAAATTTCTACTCTTTGCAATTTTATACAATGGTCAAAAGCCCAATCTCCAATCGTCGTCACACTGTCGGGAATGACTATACTCGTTAAACTGATACAAGAATAGAACGCATTATCCCCAATAGTTGTCACTCCATTAGGGATAGTAAATGATGTTGCTGTTTTTCCAAGTGCATATACCACCAATATTTTCCCGTCTTTCGTATACAAATTGCCGTCAATATCTTTGTAAGTTGCGTTATTCAACGAAACAGAAATATCCGTTAATTTCCAAGAATCTGCAAACGCAACTTCACCAATCTCGTTTACACTTTCGCCGATTACAACTTTCTTTAAGTCTCCGTTGCTTGAAAATGCCCCTTCCCCAATCGTCGTCACGCTGTCGCCAATGACCACACTTGTTAAACTGCCACAATCAAAGAACGCATCCTCCCCAATCTCTTTCACAGGTTTTCCATTATGCGTAGACGGTATAATAATATCCGTATCTTCACACGTGCCAATGCCCGACACAATATAATACGTGCCGTCCTCGCTTTCTTCATATTCTAATCCCTCTGCAATCACAGGCGTAATTATATCCTCATTTTCCTCTGCGCCGTCAGGCGTTTCAGGGGTAGGCGTACTATCATTGCTATTATCGCCACCCTGCGTGTCATCATTTTCATTTCCACCGCCTTGTTCGGTGTTCGTATTATCGCCGTTATCGTTTTCCCCACAGCCGACGAAAGCAATGGTGGCAAAAGACAGGCACAATGCCATTAAACCGATAAGCCATTTCTTTTTCATATATGTACTATTCCTTTTATTTATTTCAAAGTATCAACCGCCGAGCAAGTTTGCTCGGCGGTGCATTTTATTCCGCGAAATAAT
>JAZRRB010000021.1:0-2555 GCA_045650385.1 Candidatus Scatosoma sp.
TTCATACGCAACGCAACCACAGGGATAACGTCGTTAAACGTCATACATTTGATATTGTCGCTGAGCATTTCCAAATACCGTTCATAACGAGGCGGCAACGTCTTAATACAACCGAAATCGTCATAAATGATACGCACCTGCACGCCAAGCGTCGCTTTTTCCAACAAAACCTTGCGAATCCCGTCCCACATCTTGCCGTGCGCAATAATGAAATAATCCAACAAAATAAATTTTTCCGCTTTTTTCAGCTCTTTGAGCATATCGGGGAACATCTCTTCCCCCGACGGATAATATTTCACGTTCCCGTCGTAATATACGGGATAGCCCGCATGCCGAGTAAGATACCAAGTGATTGCATCAGAGCGGTTTTCGCCGCTGGGAAATACGCGCTCTCCGTAAAACTCCTCGATATTCTTTTGGTTTTCCTCGCGCGATTTTTGCAATTTTTTCCGCATTTTCCGCGTAGGACGCACCATGCCGTTGAGCAAATACCAAGGCACCCCAAAAAACGGCACGACGACAATGAGCAGTATCCAACCCATCTTCGCGGACGGACGCGGATAACGATTGAGTATATGCAATAAAAACACCACTTGCAAAGCGAACATAATCACTTGCAAGACAAACGCGTACTGCGAGTGGTAAATGAATAAAAACGCCAAAAGCGAAAATGCCGCCAATTGTAACAGCGCCGCAAGCAAAAAGGTAAAGAAACGGTTGTACAAAAAGACCTTATAACTTCTGTCGTTTGCCACCGTCCTTTCTATCCATTTGCGTTTTCTTTCACTTAACTTCTTTTTCATTTCACACCTTGTAATACAGTATACCCTTTTTTTCGTGATTTGTCAACTTTTCTTCTTTCCTCTATTATATTACGCACGCGTAATAAAACGGTTAATTTTACGTAAAATTTCCGTTAATTTTTCGTGTGAAAAAATTTTTTATTTTTTTTATAAAAATCTATTGACAAACCCTTTCATTTATATTATAATAATATCAGTTAATAAAACTAAATCCTATTAAGAAAACAAAAAGAGGTAAATAGTTATGAAGAAATTTGAATGTAAAGTATGTCACTACGTTGCGGAAGGCGACAAAGCGCCCGAAGTTTGCCCTGTTTGCAAGCAAAGCGGTAAATTTGAAGAAAAGCCCTGCTTGAAAGGTTCTAAGACGGAAGCGAATTTGCAAACGGCGTTTGCAGGCGAATCGCAAGCGAGAAATAAATACACCTATTTTGCAAGCAAAGCAAGAAAGGAAGGCTTTGTACAAATTGGGGCTATTTTTGAAGAAACGGCGAAGAACGAACAAGAACACGCAAAGATTTGGTTCAAGCTTTTGAACGGCGGCGAAATCTCCTCTACTGCGGAAAACCTCCTTGCCGCAGCGGAAGGTGAAAATTACGAGTGGACGGATATGTACCACGAATTTGCAAAAGTAGCGCGCGAAGAAGGATTTGATAAGATTGCGGAACTTTTCGACGGCGTTGCAGCGATTGAAAAGGAACACGAAGAAAGATATAGAAAATTGCTTGCAAACGTAAAAGGCGATTTGGTGTTCTCCAAAGACGGCGATGCGGTATGGCAATGCTCCAACTGCGGTCATATCGTCGTAGGCAAAAAAGCACCCGAAGTTTGCCCCGTTTGTGCGCATCCCCAAGCTTACTTCCAAGTACGCGCGGAAAACTATTAATTAGTATCGCCAAAGACGAAGTAAAACAAACGCGAATTTGATTGCTTCTGAAAAATAACAATTAAAAAAATCACCCGACGAAGCCCCTTCGTCGGGTGATTGCTTTTTGTGTTGCTATCCGTTAAATATGTTTTTCCATAAACGCCGCAAGGGTGGCGGCAGGCACAAACCCAAGGCTGTTTCCAACCACCTCGCCGTTTTTGATTGCAAGCACGTTAGGGATAGAAGAAATGCCGTATTTTATCGCCAAATCTTCCTCTTCGTCTACGTTTACTTTGACAAATTCCGCTTTGCCGCCGTATTTTTCCGCCAAGCTTTCAAATACGGGCGCAAGCATACGACAAGGGCCGCACCAACTTGCCCAAAAATCACAAAATACCGTCTTTTCGCCTTTTACAAGCGTTTCCAATTCTTCTTTATTTACGTGTTTTACCATCTTCTTCCCCTCTCTTTCAGTATGTTTATTTGCCCGAAAAATATGCGCTAAAATCGGCAAACGCAACGCTTTCGCTTTCGCCCGTTGCCATATTTTTCACGTTCGCTTTGCCTTCGGCAAGCTCGTTGCCGCCGATTACCGCCACGTACTTTGTCCCGATTTTATCCGCGTACTTAAATTGCGCCTTTACCGAACGTTCCATGTGGTCGATTTCCGCTTTTACCCCGTTTGCACGAAGGGTGGAAGCCAACGCAAACGCCTTATCACGGCAATCCGCGTCCATACCTGCAATATATACGGTGGGCGTTTCATCGCTCGGGATTTGCACGCCCGATTGTTCCATAACGATTAAAAGACGTTCTATCCCTGCCGCAAAACCGACAGCAGGCGTGGGGTTACCGCCCAGTTCTTCAATCAAGCCGTCGTATCT
>JAZRRB010000022.1:0-2990 GCA_045650385.1 Candidatus Scatosoma sp.
CCTCGTGTCGGTTCGACTCCGACCAGCGGCACCAAAAAAGACACATCCCTTGTGGGTGTGTCTTTTTTTTGCGTGCCGAGTGTAGGAAGCGAAAATTAGTTCGACTCCGGGCAAGGAGCGAGCGCGAATCGTTATTATAAAACGAGAGGTGGACGAGCGACGCCGCAATGCGCGCAGGCGCATACCAGAGGCACTGTATCCCTTGTGGGTGTGTCTTTTTTTGCGTGCCGAGTGTAGGAAGCGAAAATTAGTTCGACTCCGGGCAAGGAGCAAATAAAAAAATTACGTTAAAAAACGATGATAAAATTTTTTTATATTTCCTTGCGATTTTTCGTATTTCGTGGTAAAATAATAGTAAGCAAATAAAAAGGTAATAAACTATGGAAAAATTAGTCCTTATCGACGGTAACAGTTTAATCAATCGCGCGTTTTACGCAACGCCCGTATTCACAACGAAAAGCGGTATGCCGACAAACGGTGTATTCGGGTTTGTGAAATTGATGTTGAAAATCATCGCTGATAAAAAGCCGACGTATTTTGCGGTGGCGTTCGATTTACATGCGCCTACCTTCCGTCATAAACTTTACGCTGATTATAAAGCAGGTAGAAAGTCTATGCCTGACGAGCTTGCGGTGCAAATGCCCATTTTGAAAGAAGTCTTAAAACTTATGAAAGTGAAAATGTTGGAGCTTGAAGGCTACGAGGCGGATGATTTGCTCGGTACAATGGCGAAAAAGTTCGACGTACAAACGTATATTTATACGGGGGATCGCGATGCGTATCAACTTGTGGATAACTCCACAAACGTTTGTTACACAAGAAAGGGTGTGAGTGATATTTTAGAGCTTTCCCATGAGAATTTTAAGGACGAAATCGGGCTTATCCCCAGTCAAATCATCGATTTGAAGGCGTTAATGGGGGATAAGTCGGATAATATTCCAGGCGTGGCTGGTATCGGTGAAAAGTCTGCAATGTCGCTTTTGGAACGTTTTTCGGATATTGACGGCGTGTATGCGCATTTAGAAGAAATCACGGGGGCATTGCATATCAAACTTGAAAACGGCAAGGAAGCGGCGTATTTTTCAAAAGAATTGGCAACGATTAACACCCATGCGCCATTGGATATTTGCATAGGCGATTGTTTGTTAAAAATGCCTTTCTCGTCAGCGGTAAAATCAAAATTTGCCGAACTTGAATTTAAGTCTTTGTTGACGGCGTCTATATTCGAGGAAGAAAAGATAGAGGAAACGGCTGAGGGGAAAATTGATTTTCAGCCGGAAGAGATATATCCTTTGTCGATGGAAGAAATTATTTCCGTTCTTGAAAATAAATCTTTTACAAACGTTGCGTGTGACGTTACGGATAAAGAGTTTCGCTTTATTATCATGGATCAAGATTTCCTTGCCAAAAAGAAAGCTACGGAATATGTAATGCCGATTAAAAAGGATTTACTTGATACGGGTTTCTTCGATTGGGAATTGCAACCTCTTTATATGCGTTTATTTACCGAAAAAACGCGCGTTATTGCGTACAACGCAAAAGAACTCATGCATGCGGTAACGTTGACGAATGTGCCGTTTTTAGCGGCGTATGACGATGTGTCTATTTTGAAATGTTTGGCGGACGGTTTAGGGAATTCCGACGGGCTTACCTATTGTCTTAATAAAAACGGTTTATCAGAAGGATTTAGGGCTTTTGGCGTAGCTTGTTTATATGAAATTTATTATAATAGACTCTTAGAACAAGAAAAAAAATTATATAAAAATACCGAATTGCCGCTTGTAAAAGTGCTTTTTGAAATGGAGAAAACAGGCGTATGTATAGACGAGGAAACGCTGTATCAAACGGCGGCGCAGTTTAACGCCGAGTTATCGACGATTACCAAGGAAATTTACGCGCTTGCAGGGGAAACGTTTAACGTTAATTCTACGCAGCAACTTGGTAAAATCCTATTTGAAAAATTAAAGATTGGCGGCGATAAAAAGAAGAAAGACGGAAAATATAAAACAACGGCGGAAGAACTTGAAAAATACGCCGAAGATTACGAAATTGTACGTTTGATTTTAAGGTATAGAAAAATTCAAAAACTTAATTCTACCTACGTAGAAGGCTTTAAGCCGTTGCTTGTAAACGGAAGGGTGCATACGACGTATAATCAAAGTTTTACCGCTACGGGTAGATTGTCGAGCGCAAATCCCAATTTGCAAAATATTCCTATTCGTACGGATGAAGGCAGGGCGCTTCGAAAACTATTTAAGGCAACGGATGGAAACGTATTAATCGATGCTGACTATTCGCAAATCGAGCTTCGTTTATTGGCGCATTTTTCGGGCTGTAAAGAGCTTGTAAAGGCGTATTGCGAAGGTGTGGATATTCACGCGCTTACCGCTTCGCAGGTATTGAATATTCCCGTTGAGGAGGTTACTTCTTCGCAGCGCCGCGATGCAAAAGCGGTAAACTTTGGGATAATTTACGGCATTAGTGCGTTTGGACTTTCCAAAGATTTAGGAATTACGCCCAAAAAAGCGCAGGAATATATCGATAAGTATTTTGAGAGTTATTCCGATGTGAAAGAGTATATGCAACAAAACGTGCAAACTGCCAAAGAAAAAGGGTGTGTGGAAACGCTTTTAGGTCGTAGGCGTGTGATTAACGAACTTCGCTCCTCTAATTACAACGTACGTTCGTTTGGTGAGCGTGCGGCGATGAATATGCCGTTGCAAGGTTCGAGTGCGGATATTATCAAAGTGGCGATGATAAACGTTTACAATCAATTGAAAAAAGACGGATATAAGGCCAAACTTGTCTTGCAGGTGCACGACGAATTGGTAATAGATTGCCCCAAGGAAGAGGCGGAAAAAGTTGCTACGCTTTTGAAAAATGAAATGGAAAACGCAGTATCGTTATCCGTTCCGCTTACCGTTGACGTTGGTGTGGGCGAATCGTGGTATGAAACAAAATAAAGTTTCACGATAAAAGTTTCATAATTG
>JAZRRB010000023.1:0-4696 GCA_045650385.1 Candidatus Scatosoma sp.
TAATCAGCGTGAGCGCAAGCGCGCCTACGCGCACACGTAATCCCGGTTTTAAGCGACGATAGTCATAGATAATTTCGCCGCTTCTACGTATTTGATAAAATAAATTCGTCGAAGAATACAGCGTACTGACAAGCAGGACAATCGATATACTCGTCGTTGCATTTTGCGCTTCTTGGCGAACAAAGGAAAAAATGTCTTTTACCGATTCGAATACGGGCAACCCTAAAAGTTTGTCTATATTTATCGGCAATTTCCCTATCAATAACGTCATCCAAAAGGACAGCGGCACGATGGACATAATAAAAAAGAATACCAGCGTCCCTGCCACCGTCGTATATTTTTTACGCGCAAGTAAACGGTATTTTTCCCGAACAAAAGAATAGGCTTTTTTCACTCTTTCCATTGTTACAGTATGCGTTTATTTTACCTTTTCAATTCCAAAACAAAAGCGACGGTTTCCCGTCGCTTCTTTTCATTGGTTATTCGCCGTAATTTTCTTGCGTCCAAGCCGAGTACGCATTGCAACCACAACGGTTATAACCCGTCGAATTGTTACAACAACCGTTATTTCCCGTAAACGCGCTACTATCTACGCTTTGGCAATAGCTTACGCAAGCGTAAGCGTTATTGTTACCGCTACCGTTGCTCGCCGAAGCCGTTCCGTTATTGCAACCGCAATTACAGCCACAGTTCGAGTTACAACCGTTGCAGCCGTTCCCCCACGAATTGTTATTCGTTACAACGAGGTTACCGCAACAATCCCGACAAACACGCTGCGTATTACCGAAAAGAATATTCCAAAGACTGTTTTGATTGCAGCCGCAATTACAGCCACAGTTCGAGTTACAACCGCAAGAGCTGCGATTATTCCAATTACATCCGTTACACATAGTACATCAATCCTTCTTGTGTATTTGAGAAAAATCTCATACTATATGTTATGCAAAACGCCCTACCGTTTGTTACGATAAGGCGTTGATTATTTTATTTTGTTTCCCGTGAAACGATAAATCACCCGATTGTTATTTTGATATCGCCCGTATCGGTAATAATTTCACAAATGCCACCGCTTACGCCATTAGGGACGTCTATTTCTCCCGTATCCGTGTTTACCACAAACGTCTTCCCCGACAACAAACTGCCCGTTACGTCGCCCGTGTCCGTTTTAATACATATTTCTCCTGCGTCACATTTATTTATTTTTACCTCTCCCGTGCTTCTCTCTACCAATAATTTTTCCGTAGCCACAACGTTTGTCAACGCAATATCGCCCGTATTACCAATAGACACAAGATTTTTACATACAACGTTTTGCAAATCGACGTCGCCCGTGCTTACTTCTATTTGAACGTCGCTTAAAGCCGTTACACCTGAAAGCGTAATATCTCCCGTAGACGTAGTCAATCCCAATGCCCCAGCCGAAAGATTGGCAAGACAAATCTCTCCCGTGCTTTGTTTGATATTTATGCGTTCGTTTGCGGAAGCATAGCAGGCAACGTCACCCGTACTACCTGAAATATCAATGGTATTAAATTGAAAATCTTTGGATATTTCCACGTCACCCGTACTTAATTCTACGGACAGCGCGCCGTATGCGCCTTTGGGCATATACACGGTTAAGGTAGGTTTGCCGAAGTTAAACCAGTTTTCATACCATTTTCTCTCGTCGTTAACCTTAATAACGAGCGTATTTTCCACTACGCTAACAGTATGATTTGCATTTACCGCCTCATAACAAACCACCGTCGTCGGCTGATTTTCCGAAGGTACAAATACAATGTCGGCTGTATCGGAAACAATGGATATATTCTCGTAAGTTTCTTCTATCTTATGCTCGTTCGTTTCATACTCGCTAAGCGATAATTTCGTAAAATCCCCTTTTACCGCTACCATCGAACAGGTAAAAAAGACAATACCAAGCACCGTTAAGCAAATTGCCACAATCAGCCATATATATTTCTTTTTACTCATTATATTGCCTCCTTTTTTCTAAAAGAAGTCATCATCTCCGCCATCCATTTCTTTAAGAGCACAAAAATACCTTTCGTGGTTGATTTGCACGCAAAAAAGAGGAATATGGACAACCCTGCACATACAATCCCTGCGCCGAGAAAGAAAATGCCCAATGGAACGTTTCCAAACAACGCAATACACCCTGCCACAACGCCAACAGGCGCACAAACAACCAGCGTCGCAAAAATTGCCCATAAAGATATCGTCAAAGAACATATCACCACGTAAACGGAAAAGAGTACGGCAAAAGCGGCTATCAATAACGAACCCCATAACGGAAAACCAAGCACCAACAATGCAATTTCCCATGCGCGACGTTTCCCTTTTGGTTTAACAACTTCGCCCCAATTTTTTGTCGTCGAAATTTCCGCAATAATTTGTGAAGCAACGTCGTCTACTTTGCCAATTTCCAAAACAGCCTCTTCTTCCGAAAGCCCTTCCTCTATCCTATCGTCAATCATTTCATCGTAAAAACTTATCCTCTCCGCCCTCTCACGTTTAGGCAAGATGGATAATTTCTTCTTCAGCTTCGTTAAAAATTCTTGCTTTTTCATTTCTTTGCATCCTCCTGCATTACAAATTGATATATGGACATCACTTCACGCCACTCGTCCTTAAAATCTTCAATTCGACCAAGCCCAGCCCTCGTGATATGATAATATTTTCTAAGCCTACCGCCGTGTTCCAACGTATACACCGTTAACATTTTGGCACTTTCTAACCGTTTTAATATTGTATATAATGTCGATTCCGACATTTCAATATACGGCTTCATATCCTTGATTATCTTATACCCGTATGAATCCTCGCTTTTTATCGCCGCCAATACGCATACGTCTAATAATCCTCGTTTTAATTGAATATCCATAGAATACTTCTCCTTACGCAATACATCGTATCACGAAGTATTGATAATGTCAAGTGTTTTTTTAATCTTTTTTTGTTTTTTATTAAAAAAAAACATAACGGCAAGAGCCGTTCAACTCTTACCGTTATGTTTTTACTGTATAATTATTCCCACTCAATCGTTCCGCAGGGCTTCGGTGTCAAATCGTACAACACGCGGTTAACGTTTTCTACTTCTGCCGTGATACGAGCCGTAATCTTATTCAATACGGCATAAGGAATTTCTTCGATGGTTGCCGTCATAGCATCTACCGTGTTTACCGCGCGGATGATAACGGGATACGCATAAGTGCGTTTGCCGTTCTTTACGCCTACCGAACGGAAATCGGGCACAGCCGTAAAGTATTGCCATACTTTGCCTTCCAATCCAGCCTTTGCAAATTCTTCACGCAAAATTGCATCCGATTCTCTTACAGCATCCAATCTATCACGCGTGATCGCGCCAAGAACGCGCACGCCAAGACCGGGGCCGGGGAACGGTTGACGATATACCATGTCGTCAGGTAAGCCAAGCGCGCTGCCCACTACGCGAACCTCGTCTTTATACAAGAACTTCAAAGGTTCAACAAGTTCGAATTGCATATCTTCGGGAAGACCGCCTACGTTGTGGTGCGCTTTTACGCCGTCGCTTTCCAAAATGTCGGGATAAATCGTACCTTGCGCAAGGAAGGAAATACCTTCAAGTTTGCTGGCTTCTTCATCGAATACTTTAATAAATTCGCCGCCGATGATTTTACGTTTCTTTTCCGGTTCGGCAACGCCTGCCAAAAGCCCCAAGAAACGTTCGGTTGCGTCTACGTAGATAAGGTTAGCGTCAAGTTGTTTTTCAAATACTTCGATTACTTGTTCGCTTTCGCCTTTACGCATCAAACCGTGATTTACGTGTACGCAAACGAGTTGTTTGCCTACCGCTTTGATAAGCAATGCCGCTACCACGGAAGAGTCTACACCGCCGGAGAGTGCAAGCAGGACTTTCTTATCGCCAACTTGCTTACGAACGAGCGCAACTTGTTCTTCGATGAACGCGTCTGCAAGCGCTTTCGTGTTGATACGAGCCATACTTTCGGGACGTACGTTGTTTTCCATATATTTATTCTCCTAAATTAAAAATGTATCAATCTAATACGGCTTTGATTGCCGTAAGCAAGTCGTCATATTCCTCATACGCGGGCAAATCGGGGTTATCCGCTTTGATTTTGTCCGTACTCTTGAATAAAAAGCCTGCTTTGCTTGCTTTTATCATGCCCAAATCGTTATAACTGTCCCCAGCCGCAATCGTGTCGTAGCCAATCGATTGCAACGCCTTGACCGTCGCGTACTTGGATTTTTCCACACGCATTTTATAACCCGTAATTTCCCCGTTTTCCGCCACTTCCAAAGTATTGCACATCAGCATGGGATAACCGAGTTTCGCCATCAGCGGCATACCAAATTGCGTGAACGTATCGCTGATAATGACTACTTGCGTTAAAGAACGGAGTTCGTCCAAAAATGCTTTCGCGCCTTCAAGAGGTTCGATTTTTTCAATAATCGCGCGAATTTCGTTCAAGCCCAAGTTATGCTCTTTCAAAACGCCCAAACGCCATTTCATCAATTTATCGTAATCAGGCTCGTCACGCGTCGTTCTCGTAAGTTCAGGAATACCGCTTGCCTTGGCAAACGCTATCCAAATTTCGGGGACGAGTACCCCTTCCAAATCCAAACAAACTATATTCATAAAACCACCTGATTAGTGTTGCGTGTAGTTAGGAGCTTCCTTGCTGATAGAAATATCGTG
>JAZRRB010000024.1:0-4332 GCA_045650385.1 Candidatus Scatosoma sp.
CCGCGACAATGTCGCGGGGCTTTATAATATTCTTTCTTTTATTTTGTCATCTTTTCTTGTTTTACCTTATGGTCGATAACATGGCGAGAAGAAAGCTCGTTTCGAACCTCATCCAAGCTAATGCCGTTTTCCACCATCATAACCATTACGTGATAGGCAAGATCCGCAATTTCATAAATCGTTTCCTTCTTATCTTGCGCCTTGGCCGCGATGATTACTTCCGTACTCTCTTCCCCTATCTTTTTCAAGATTTTATCCAACCCCTTTTCAAAAAGATACGTGGTGTACGAGCCTTGCGGTTTCTCTTGTTTTCTACCAACCAACAATTCATACAAGCCGTTCAAGCTGAACTCGTGCTTATCCTCATTGATATACAAGGGATTAAAGAAACAACTTTCCGCACCCGTATGACAAGCAGGCCCGTCCTTTTCCACCTTTACCACCAATGCGTCTTTATCGCAGTCCGCCGTAATGGAGGTTACGTGCTGATAATTACCGCTCGTTTCACCTTTAAGCCAAAGCTTTTGACGGCTTCTACTCCAAAAACAAGTACAGCCTTTTTCCAACGTGATTTGCAAGCTTTCCTTGTTCATATATGCAAGCGTCAATACTTCGCCCGATACAGCGTCCACAACGACGGCAGGAATAAGCCCTTTCTCGTCAAATTTCAATTCTTCTACGTTTATCATATTTTTTTACTCCTAATATTATAAGCGAACGGTAATACCGTTTTTCCGTAACGTGTTTTTCAAATCGGGAATTGCAATTTCTCCGAAATGGAATACGGAGGCTGCAAGCCCTGCATCTATGGTCGGCACTTGTTGGAACAATTCAACGAAATGCGCCTGCGAACCAGCGCCGCCCGAAGCAATAACAGGCACGTCTACCGCCTGACAAACCAAGCGCAACAATTCGATATCAAACCCGTTTTTCACACCGTCGGTGTCCATGGAATTGACAACAACTTCCCCAGCACCCTCGTTTACGCAACGCACAATCCAAGGGATAGCGTCCATGCCAGTATCCTCTCTTCCGCCTTTTGCAAACACATGGAATTGCCCGTTTACTCGTTTGATATCCGCCGATATCACGACGCATTGATCGCCGTATTTTTTCGCGGCTTCCGTTATCAGTTTGGGGTTGGCAATCGCGCCCGAGTTGACACTCACTTTATCCGCACCGCAAGAAAGGACTCTTTCAAAGTCCGCCGTGGAACGGATACCACCGCCAACCGTAAGCGGAATAAACACATTTTTAGCCACTTCCGTCAAAACGTCAGTAAAAAGTTTCCTACCCTCAGCCGAGGCGGTTATATCATAAAACACCAGCTCGTCTGCGCCGTTATCCGAATAGAATTTCGCTAAATCGATAGGCGAAGCGACGTCTTTCAATTTTTCGAAATTCACACCCTTGACAACTTTCCCATCTTTTACGTCCAAGCAAGGGATGATACGTTTGGTTATCATTTCGCCACCTCGATAGCTTCTCTCAAATCAATTGCGCCGATATAATACGCCTTGCCGATAATCGCACCGTATACGCCGTTTTCCGTCAACGTCTTAATATCGTCAATCGAAGAAACGCCGCCCGAAGCGATTATTTGCAAATCATATTTCTCCGTAAGTTCTTTATATAAGCCGTGATTAGCCCCTTTCATCGCGCCGTCTTTGGATACGTCTGTACAAATAACCGTTTTTACGCCGAGCGATTGCATTTTTTCCAAAAACGAATACACGTCATAAGCAGATTTTTCAAGCCAGCCTTTAATTGCCACTTTTCCATCCGCAATATCCGCGCCAACGGCAATCTTTTCGCCGTACACGTCAATCGCTTCTTTCAAAAACGCCTCATCCGTCACGGCTGCCGTACCTAAAATAACACGGCTTGCACCAGCCGAAACGTATTTTTCTATCGTATCCATCGAACGGATTCCTCCGCCGATTTCCACAAACAATCCTGTTTCGTCAACAATTTTACGCACAATATCCATGTGCATAGGCGTGCCCAATTTTGCACCTGCCAAATCAACGACGTGAATTTGCCCTGCGCCTTGCTGCTTAAAAGCGCGCGCAACCTCAACGGGATTCTCGTTATACACCGTCATTTGCGCATAGTCGCCTTTGTACAAACGCACCGCTTTATTATCAAATAAATCTATTGCAGGAAAAATTTTCATTGTTTAATCCTTTTCTTCCACGAACGCACGCAAAATATTTAAGCCCACGTCGCCGCTCTTTTCAGGGTGAAACTGACACCCAAGCACGTTGTCTTTTCCGATAGCCGCCGTTAATTCTTTATCGTATTCCGTCGTAGCAAGCACGTCCTTTTCACAATCCGTCGCATGAAACGAGTGTACAAAATAAGCGTGGTCGCCCTCGTTGATATACTTAAACAAAAAATGCTGTTTGGTAAAATGCAAACCGTTCCAACCGATGTGCGGGATTTTCAAATCGGAACGCACGTACCCCTTTATAGGCGTTACGTTGCCCGAAATCAATCCCAAGCCCTCGTGCTCACCATATTCGAAACTCTTATCCAGAAGCATTTGCATACCCAAACAAATACCCATCATGTATTTGCCCGATTTTGCTTGCTCTTTTACCACGTCGCCCAAGCCTGTTTCACGGAGCTTTTTCGCTGCGTCCTCAAATGCACCTACACCGGGTAAAATGATTTTATGCGCGTTTTCAATAACACGTTTTTCCGACGTAACGACCGCTTCCGCACCGATTTTTTTGAAAGATGAGCAAAGAGAAAATAGATTCCCTACCCCATAATCTACAATGGCTATCATAAAAACTCCTTATAAAATACCTTTCGTGGAAGGAATTTGATGCGCCCTCATCATGTCAATCGACGTTGCCGTGGAAAGCGCACGAGCAACCGCCTTAAACGTGCCTTCAATAATATGATGCGCGTTTTTACCCGCAAGTTGTTTCACGTGCAACGTGACTTTTGCCTCACGTACGAACGCAAGCCAAAACTCTTCGCAAAGTTCGCAATCAAAATCGCCTACCTTTTCAAAGACAAACTGCAAATCAATTGCCGCATAATCTCTACCCGACAAATCGACAGCCGCCATAATCAGCGTTTCGTCCATAGGCAAAACGATATCGCCGTAACGGGTAACGCCGCGTTTTTCGCCAACCGCTTCCGCAAACGCTTTCCCAAGCGCGATACCGATGTCTTCCGTCGTGTGGTGATAATCCACCTCCACGTCACCTTTACAGCGTACCGTTAAATCGTAATTAGCGTGTTTTGCAAACAGCGTAAGCATATGATCGAGAAAACCGCAACCGCTGTCAATTTCGCTTTTGCCCTCGCCATCTAAGTTCAAACGCAATAAAATATCCGTTTCACCCGTTTTTCTTACGATTTCACTTACTCTTCTCATTTTCTTTCTCCTTCAATATTGCTTCTACGCAACACAAAAACGCGTCCATTTGTTTCTTTGTACCAATCGTTACACGATTGAATTCTTTTATCCGTTCCCCGTTGAAATGTCTTACCAATACGCCTTTTACTTTTAATCTTTCATACAATTCTTCGCCGCTGATTTTTGGAGATTTTACAAACAAGAAATTCGTTTTCGAATTCAGTACCGTAAACCCGAGCTTTCTAAGCTGTTGCGTCGTATACGCGCGATTTTGACAAATCTCTTGACACTTCTTATCAAAATACGCTTGCTCACAAAGCGCCAAACGCCCTGCTTCCATCGTCATGCGGTTAACGTTGTAAGGGTTGGTGGAATATTTAATCGCGTTCAAATCCGCAAGCAAACTTTCACAGGCAAAACCAAAACCCAAACGAGCACCAGCCAAACTTCTCGATTTAGAAAACGTTTGCGTTACCAAAAGATTATCGTATTTATCAATCAAATCCACACAGCTTTCACCGCCGAAATCCACGTACGCTTCGTCAATAACGACAACGTTATTCGGGTTGGTACGCAAAATCTCTTCGATTTCAGCTTTGGAAAGCGCAAGCCCCGTAGGCGCGTTGGGATTGGCAATAAACACCGTCGCATTGACCCCGCAATAATCGCGAAAATCAATGGAAAAATCGTCCTTTAACGGAATTGTCTTATATGGAACGCCGTGTAAATTAGCAAAAACCGAATAAAAACCGTACGTAATATCCGCAAATACCGCAGGCGTATTTTTATTGCAAAACGCCATAAACGCAAAATTGAGAATTTCGTCCGAACCGTTCGTCGGTAAAATTTGCGTCTTTTTTACGCCGTATACTTGCGCCGCTTTTTCCACGAGTGCCGAACAAGTAGGATCGGAATACAAATTGCATTTTCCTGCCTGCTCTTTTACCGCTTTTACC
>JAZRRB010000025.1:0-13838 GCA_045650385.1 Candidatus Scatosoma sp.
CATAAGGGACTATGCCCCTTAACCCCACATCGTCCACGATACCGCTACACACAAGCGACACCGAGAGATAGAAAGACTTGGGAGCGGTGGCTCACCGCTTAGTCGAGCAACGCCGCTTCGTCGCTGTTTTCAAATTCTTCGTACTGATGGCAGAATTCTGCAAACACTTCGTCCAAAAGCTGTTCGTCTTCCAAAGGCAACAATTCGCCTGCTTCTTCGTTTAAGCGGAAAATAACCACTTCGTCTTCTTCCTCTTCCGATTCGGGTTCTGCTTTTTGGAATACGCAATACATATCTTTGCGGTATTCAATCGTCGCGATATGATAATATTTTTCTACGTTGCCCTCTTCGTCTTCGAGTTCGATAATGCGGTCTGCTTCGTCCTCGTATTCTTCCATCATTTCTTCGTCTTTCATTTCTTGTTCCTTCCTTTCTTTGATTTTTTCACGTTGCAAATAGCTTTCGAGTATATACGAAGCGGCGATAGAATCTATCGTCTTTTTTCTATCCCCACGTTTTACGCCGCCTGCAATTTGCGTTTCGCGCGCTTGCATTGTTGTAAAACGTTCGTCTTCAAGCAGGATAGGAATATCCGTCTTCGTCTTTAACGCCTCGATAAAATCTTGCGTCTTGGTCGTTTGCACGCTTTCCGTGCCGTCAAAATTGACGGGCATTCCGCACACGATTACCCCAACGCCGCGCTCTTTGGCGATATTTGCCACCGCTTCCACGTCCGTCCAAAAACGGTGGGTGCGGAAATACGTTTCGCAAGGCATTGCGTATTCGTTAAACGGATCGGAAATGGCTACCCCTATTCTCTTGTCGCCTATATCGAAGGCTATTGCTCGTTTTTTCATACTGTTATTATACCACAAACGCGCGCGTTCGTCTATCCTTTCTTCGATATTTTTTTGCGTATATTTGAAAAAATTTTGTCACATACTATCCTTTGAGAAGAGCATGACACTCTTACAGGGAGGAAAGTATGGAAAAATTTGCAATCGGCGTTGTGGTGGGCGGACTTCTCGGCGCGCTGGTCGTTGCCAATAACAATAAAATGCGCACGCTCGTCAAAAAAGCGCAGGAAGAATCGCAAGCGAAGTTAGACGCGTTCATGGACGAAAAAATCAACGCAATGGAAAAGAACGCGGATAAAGCCGCAGAAAAAGCGGAAGAAATCGCGGAAAACATGAAAGAAAAGTTCTCCAAAAAGACAAAGAAAAACGCTTGACGGTTTTTACAGATTGAAAAAGCGAGCCGATATAACGGCTCGCTTTTTTCATGCTTTTCTTCTTGCGTTTTCTTCTTTGAGTTTGGCGTTCTCTTCGCGAAGACGCTCGTTTTCTTCTTTTAACGTCTTAGCAAGTCTATCGTACAGCGCGTTAATCTCGTTTTCCAAACGACGGCGCAAAAACGCTTTATCCGGCATAACGCGCGCTGTTTCCGCACGTTCACCCCCGATACGTACACGGTTTTGCACCTTTTCCGCCTCTTCGTCAAGCCCAAGTTCTTCCGCGATTGCCGCAATGCGCGCAGGGTTTTTCTTTAACATATTGCGGTACTTGTTTTGCAGCCTTAACATCAACTTGTCGTCGCCGTTTGCCAAATTGTAAATTGCTCTGCGGACGGAAATGCCCTTGCTCTTTTCCATTAAGATACTTTTTAACGTTTCATCCGTTTCCTCGTCCGTAAACTCGCGTATTTTCTCAACGGATAATTCCGAGCCGTCCAAAAGCTTGACGATACGCTCGTCCTTTTTCTCGTTTTTCATCAGCGCGTAATAGTAATTGCGAACGCTCCCCTTTGCTCTGCCACGCTCCAAACCGTAGCTTGCGAAAAGATAGGTAAGCGTTTTGCCCTTGCGTTTGCCCTCTTTGATATATTCCACCAGCGTTTTCGCTTCTTCTTCCGTGTAACCGTTGATTTTATTCATGTTTCAATCCTCCGTTTTCATAACTTTGTTTTGTGATTATTGACAAATTTTCTCATTTTATACTTTTTCAAACAAAAAAAGAATATAATACCGTATGAAAGTGTATTTTTTATCCTCTACCCCCTGCGCCTTGACCTTAAACGGCGCGTATTTTGGTATCACCGACAAGTTCGAACGGTTCGCGGAAATCTCCCTTTCCGACCGCGTTTTTGCACAATTTAACCCCGAAAACGCCCTGCCTATCGGCTGTTTTATCACGCAGGAATTGCGTTTTTCACCGCCCGATGGGTTCGAGGTGTATCTTCTACCCGATGGTTTGGCTTTGTACGCGCGCGATTTTCCTCCGCGCGATTTTATATTGAAAACGTACGCGCAGGCAAAGAACGGCGACACCCTTATCACGCTCTTTCAGCAGGGCGAATTGCAACTTTCTATTGCGCACGGAAAGGAATTTTCCGTATTCCCTTTACCACGAGAATTTGCTACTGCCAAAATCCGCTTTTTCGATAGTCTCATCGGTTTGGAAACGGAAGGTAAACTCGCCTTATACACACGCGCAGGCGTGTGCGTATTTTATGAAGAAATACTCTCGTATTCTATCGAAAAAAATATCCTCAACGCAACCTTGCCCCTATCCGACAGTCTTGGACGGATAGCCAAATGCACGTATGAACTAACGGATACTGCATGCACAAGAACGGCGATTTGCTTACAACAAGCGCGCGCGGAAAACGGCGAAACGGACGAAAAGAGTATTGAAAATTCTTTATTGCCCTTTGCTTTTTTCGAAAGCGTTTTATGCGGCGCGGAATACACGTCGTTTTTATCAGAAGAACTTGTATTAAAAGCGGATAGCCTGCGCGCGTTTTTAGGGAATTTTGTCGCGGTAACGCCTACGCGAAACGCAAACGTTTGCGGTTTGGTAAAACGGAAAAAAGAAAGATTGTACGAAATCGTCCATTATGAGGTAGAAATTATGGACGGAAAAATCAGCGATATTCGGGGATAAGGGGAGATTTTCCAATAAATTTTCGGTATTTTTCATAAAATACCCTATATTAAAACTTGACACGTCCATTTTTTTTGTATACAATAAAAGTACAAAATCAAGAAAGGAGAAAAACGGATATGAAGAAGATTATTTGCAAGAAAGAGTACGATACGGAAGCTTCCGAACTTGTTAAAAAGGTAACCTACGGCTGCTATGGCTGTGTTGACGGCTGGGAAGAAAGCCTTTACAAGACGGCTGGCGGTTTGTATTTCCTCTATACCAACGGCGGCAGCGAATCCAAGTATACGAGCGAAAACATCACCCGTATGAGCGCGGAAAAAGCAAAAGCTTGGCTTGCTAACAACTAATTAAGCACGACAAAACCTCCGACCTGCTTGGTCGGAGGTTTTTGATTGTATAAAGAGAACACAAGGTTTTTCGTAGCGAGAGTCTCGCCTTTGACGGTGCGCCCCGCTGGACAATTATCAATCGTCCATTTTGCCGTCTTGCCGTTTCGTAAAAAATCTTTATCGGGCAAACAAATCGCTTCCGCGATTTTCTCCACCCTCGACTCTCGTCAATATTCGCCTATTTTCCAAAAAACAAAAGCACCCACGATGGGTGCTCTTTGTTTTTGGAGCAGGTGACGAGAGCGTGTTTTTTCTTTGAAAAACCACCGCCTTCGCAATTATAAATTGCTCGGCTAATTTTGCCAAAAACGATTATCAACCGTTTTTTATACGCAAAATTCCCCCTTGGAGTTCGACTCTCCCTCATTATCTTACGTCCAAAATAAAAGTAGGACGCACAAAACGTCCTACTTTTATTTTGGAGCAGGTGACGAGAGTCGAACTCGCCGGGAACAGCTTGGGAAGCTGCCGCCATACCGCTAGGCGACACCTGCGTTTTTGCCGCTTGCTATCCAAGCGGCTTTTTTATTATATACCTTTTTAATTCCCTTGTCAACGCTTTTTTTACGATTTTGGTAATTTTTTACGCTTTACACATCTCCTTACAACCTTTACACGTCCCGAAAAATTCTAACGCGTAACTTTGCACCTCGAATCCGTCGCACGACGTCGCTTTTACGCCCCCTTTGGGCAAACCTTCTACCTCTACGTCCGAAAGTTTTCCACAAACTATGCATCTCCCATGACAATGCGGCGCTACGTTATAATCGTACCGCACTTCGTTGCCTGCATTACGCAGTTCTAACGCTCTTCCACTATCGGCAAAACCACCCAATACCCGAAATACCGTCGCACGCGATACCGTGGGATACGCATCGTGCACGTACCCGTATACCTCCGTCGCCGTCGGATGATTTAACGTCTTTAACGCTTCGTATATGATTTGCTTTTGCTTCGTCTGTCTTTCTTGCATTTTTATCCCTCCTTATTAAGATTGGATATTGATTACAGTATAGCATACTTTTTTCCTGCCGTCAAGGGTTTTTACAAAAAAATCCATTACCGAATTTTGCCAACGAAAAAAGAGCGGTTTTTGCCGCTCTTTATCCATTATAAATTTTTGATATTCAAAATAGCAATTTCGTCGCCGTTTACCGCGTCCAAGTAAATCAAATACTTTTCGCCCATATACGAGCAAAGGAATTCGTAAGCGGTGCGTTCGCCGTGCTTTGCCTTTACGATAGCAAGGCGGGCAAATTCCACACCCAAGCCTTTATGCAATTTTGCCTGTGCTTCTTGCATCGTCAAGCCCGTTTCCACTTCGGCTCTTGTCGTATGGTTTTGCAAATACTTCGAAGCGTCAAAACCGGTTACTACGCCGCGGCTACGGCATACTTTAACGCGCACGGTATCGGGGTAACAGATAATCCCGTCCATGTCATATACAAACGTAAAATCCGCGTCCGTGCCGTTTTCATGCGTGCGTACCGCCGTCATATCCGCATATCCGAGCTTATTCAAAAAGTTTTGTGCAATCGTTTCCGCGTTTCGCATATCAAACGTTTCGCCCTCACACGGCTCGTAATAATCAAAGCGAATCAATTCTCCGCCGTCGTAATCGATTTCCGCAAACAACAGCGTGCCTTTATCGTCATAACCCTGCACGTTATACGCCGCATAATCGCGCGTTACCGTTTCTCCCACGCATTGAAATTCCTCAATTTTATAATCGGAGAAATACCGTTTACAAAGTTCTTCCGCCTGCGCCGTATCGATTTTGGGCGAGCCGCCTTCTTTGTCTTTGGGCATCAGCATCTTTGGTTGCATACCTGCACCGTCCATTTTGTTTTCCAATGCGGCGCGGTTTTCATCGAGCGTCAGCTTTTCCAAGCCGTTCAACATCTCGGAAAACGCACCCTCGCCCTTCTTCATAAACGACATAATGTCTTTATCCGTCATTTTCGAAGCGAATTCGTCCAACTGCGTGCGGATTGCATGATTGGTTTCGTACAGTCTTTGCAATGTCGCTGCGTCCTCTTGGGAAAGCGCTTCCCCTCTTCGAAGTTTCGAAAGCATACGTTCGCACGAAGCCCCCACGCGATTGATAAACACCGTCACGTTTTTATCCGCCTCCCCATCGATGGGCAATTTCTCTAAATCGAGCTCGGCAAGGCGCGCTTGCACAAGCAAATCGGTAAGAATCCGCTGTTGTTGCGCCGAAGAAGTGGCAATACGTGCTCTGTCTAAGTCGTCGTCGACGTGTTCCATAATCCCCATCAGTTCGTACGTTGTGGACTGTACGCCCGACATTGCGGTATTTTGCATGTCGCGCATCTCGATAGCGCCTACCGTTAACGCCGTCGTCAACCCAAGCGTCACTGCGCCTAGCGAAATTACCGCCGCCAGCCAACCGCCGTAACCTTTTCTTTCGCCGCGACCTTCCTTTTTCTCGCTTTGGCGCTTCGCACGGTTTTGTTGGGCTTTGGCTTTTTCCTGTTTACGATTGGCTTTTTTATGCGCGCGTTCTCTTTGCAACGCCTCCATCTCCGCCTCTTGTTTTTCCTGCATTTCCCTCCGCGCGGCGGCGCGCTTTGCCGCTTTCGCTTTCCGTTCCGCACGTTTTTTTGCCGCCTTTTCCTTGCGTTCGGCTAAGCGTTTTTCCATGCGCTCTTTCCGTTCCGCTTTGAGTTTTGCCACCTCGGCTTTGCGTTCTGCCGCCGTCATTTTGGCGCGTTTTTCTCTTTCTTTATTTCTCTCGGCTCTTTTCTTTGCGCGCTCCTGCTCGCGCTTGGCTTTTTCTTCCTTCTTTTTCAGCGCGGCGGCAACCCGCGCTTTTGCGCGCTCGTTTTCCTTTTCCGTCTTTTGCGCCGCTTCGCTCTTTTGCGGTTCTTCCTGCTTTTTGGTCACTACCGTCTTATTTACGCGCGTGGGCGTGGACTGCGTTTTTTTCGTTTGCACGCTCTTTTCTATTTTCTCCACTTTCTCCGCGCCCGACGATACGTTTTTCGCCACTTTCGTTTCCTTTTTCTCTTCCATTTTCCCTCTCCTTATTTACTCGTTAAATGGCAAAAACGTGTTTGCCGATGACGGTAATCGTCTGTCTGTCGAAAATCCAAGAACTCGTCGCTACCGCAGGGTTATAATAATACAACGCGCCGCCCGTGGGGTCCCAACCGCTGAGTGCGTCCTTCGCCGCACGCATCGCCGTGTCGTTGGGCGTAAGATTGATTTGCCCGTCTGTCACCGCCGTAAACGCGTGTTTTTGATACACAACCCCCGAAATGGTATTCGGGAACGCGGAATTTCTCACGCGGTTTAATACCACCGCACCAATGGCCACCTGCCCCGTGTACGGTTCTCCACGCCCCTCGGCATAAATGGTTTTGGCTAGCAAATACACGTCGGAACTTGAATAGCCGTTCGCGCCGCCGCTGTTAGACGAGGACGAGCCGACAAGCAGGTTATACGACGCCGTCATGCCAAGCGCCTTATACGTCGATTTCCCCACCACGCCGTCTGCCGTCAAACCGTTCTTCTTTTGGAAGGCGATTACCGCCGCCTTCGTGCCTGCACCGAAAACGCCGTCTACGCTTCCTTTATAATATCCCCATGATTTCAAACGGCGTTGCACTTCTCGTACTTCGCTCCCTTTCGAGCCTTGTTTTAATACCGCCGCTTCCGTAGCTTCCGTTTGCGCATCCGCCACGTACGCCGTTTGTTCTATCGTTGAAAGCGCGCCCACCGCCGCTGAAACACCGCCAAGCGCCAGCGCCGCCGTAGCAATCCACGCTATCTTTCCCTTTTTCTTTTTCATACTCTTTCCTCCTGTATGTATATCTCGTACATGGTAGTCCCTTTTCACCCCGTACATGGTAGGGTGTTTTGCGAGAACGCATACCTACCCATGTTATTTTTTCTTCCACCTCTCGATAATTTCCGCTATTTTGCTTTTATATACCACGTTTTTGCCGCTTGGCGAAGCGAAACAAAGGGGCGGATATACCACACACCACCAATTATCCCCTTTACCGCTGCCCAGCTCGATAATAAGCGCCGTGTATTCCCCTTGCGGCAACGTATAGCCGTTATACACACGCGTGGGGAACGTTTCTTTTCGTATGCTCGCTTTTGCGCCGTAGGCAAACCCGTTTCTTTGCAGCGTTATTTTTGCCACGTTTGTAATTTCGCTTAAACTTGCGCGGACGTTTTCCATTGCCTCGTCTTTCGTTTCGCTGTTTGCCACAATCGGCGTGAGGTATTCCACCACCCTATCGCGCACGAGGTATTTCACCGCTTGCGCACCCTCTTCGTTGGAGTCCGCGCGAATATGAATCCGTAAATAGTCTTGCGTCTGCGCATGGTTTGTAACGCTGAAAACGCCCGAAAAACCGAGTACCGTTACACTTATTATGATTGACAAAAGAAAAAATATGCAAAGTTTTTTCATAAAAAAATAACCTCCGTGTAGTTACACGAAAGTTATTGCCTGTATTTTTTGATTTTATACGTAGTTTTTCTTTACGCCATATATTATTTTATATCCGCCCAAGAATGTTCGTGCAATTCCCCCTCTTCCAAAAGATTGGGGTAATCGTTTTGGCGGAGCGCCTCATAGAGCGCCACCGCTACCGAGTTGCTTAAATTGAGCGAACGCGCTTGGCAAAACATAGGGATACGCAAACACGTTTCTTCATTTTTCATCAGCAGTTCTTCGGGCAAGCCCTTGGTTTCCTTGCCGAACACCAAAAAATCGCCGTCTTGAAAGGTTACGTCGCTATGACGGTGTCTGCCTTTCGTCGTGAAGAAGAAAAAGCGGCTATCGGGGTATTTTGCCTGCAACTCGTCAAAGCTATCGTAATAGGAAATATCGACAAGGTGCCAATAATCCAAGCCTGCCCTTTTCAAATACTTGTCGCTCACTTCAAATCCCAAGGGGCGAATCATGTGCAAATGCGTGCCTGTTGCCGCGCACGTACGCGCGATATTCCCTGCGTTTTGCGGAATTTCCGGTTCGATTAAAACGATGTGAAACATGGTTACTTCCTCTATTTATATTACAATAGTATTTTAGCAAAAACACAAGCCTTTTCGCAAGTGATTTGGCATAGTTTTCTAATTTTTCTACCGCATAATCTTGCTAAAAGGGCGTCATACTGCATACAGAGGCAACCCCTCGAAAGGAAGAGTTTATTTATGCAATTTGAAAACACGGAAACTTATAAAAACCTTGCCCGCTCTTTTGCAGGCGAGTGCCAAGCAGGTATGCGCTATCAAATGATTGCCAAACTTGCCATGCAGGAAAAATTAAAAACGCTTTCGGACGCAATAAAAACCATCGCGAAAAACGAAACGTTACACGCTACGCAATTTTTTAATAAGATTATCGAAAAAACGGGTAGCCGTGACAATATCCAATTCGATGCAGGGTATCCCTTTCATGCAGGTACGCTTGCGGAAGGCTTAAAATTCGCTTCGATGGACGAAAAAAGCGAATCGGAGGAGATTTATCCCAGCTTTGCCGCTACCGCGCAAAAAGAGGGTTTTGAGGACATTGCGGCGCTGTATAAAATGGTTGCAGACGTAGAAAAACAACACAAAATCGTCTTTCAATATCTTTGCGACGCCGTACAAAACGGAACGCTGTATAAGGCGGAAAGCCCTATCCTTTGGATTTGTAGCGAGTGCGGGTATATGCACGTAGGCAACGAAGCATGGAAAGTTTGTCCACTTTGTAAAGCAGGTCAAGGTTACGTGGAATTACACTTGCCTTTTGAAGGCGTAAAAAAATAATAGCACGATGCCTTTCGACGTTTGCCAAAAAAGGAGAGAAAAAGATGAAAAACAAACAAAACAACTATTCTAAGAACAAGAACTGTGGCAACAAGAACTGCTCTAACAAATCCAACAACCAAAACAGCGAAAATAATCAAAACCACAGCTACAGCAATGGCGGCAACAACGACTAAAAAACGTATTGACCGCGCACCTGCCCCTACCAAACGCGCTTTGGAGGTTTTTAACGAACCTTCGAAAACGGACGTTAATGGTAGCTATACGGGCAGACCGAAAAACAAACGGGAAATCCCCGTACAAGACGCGGACGATTTGTAAACCGCATAAAAAAACTCCCTTAAACGGCGCAATGCCGTTTAGGGGAGTTTGTCATTTTTCAAAAATTAGAAATCGTCGTCCTTTCTCTTTCTTTTCGAGCCACTTTTGGGCGTGGGCGCATCATCGTCGTCGAAATCGTCGTCGTCATCGTCGTCATCGTCGTCATCATCGTCCATATTGTAATAATCGTCGGCGGAAACGTACTCGAAATCGTCCTCGTCCGCTTCTTCTTCCTCTTCCTCTTCTTCCTCTTCTTCCTCTTCTTCGAATTCGGAATCGGGAATACCAAGATCCACCTCGTCTTCTTCGTCGTCTAAATAGCTACGCCACGACGCGTCTTCTTTATCTTCGTCCTCGTCCGTTTCCTCTTCTTCATATTGCGTTTTCTTCTTGCACTCTTCGCACATCTTCTCGCCAAACGCCATATAATTTTCACCGCAAACGGGACAAAGTTCCGTTTCTTCCGCCGCCTCTTCCGCTTCAATATCGTCCGAGAACGTCTTTTCGCCAAGCAATTCCTTTACGCAAACTTCGCAATATTCTTGTTCATCCGCGTCAATAAAGTTCAATTCGCATCTGGGGCATATAACGTATCTTGCCATAAATTTTCTTCCTCATCATTTTCCTTATTTGTAGGACTGCTATATTATATTAAGAAATGAAAAATTTGTAAACCGTTTTTACTGCCTTTTCGCACTTTTTTTAGAATATTTTTTAACTTTTTTCAAGAATATCCCCTCAAAAAACGGTTAATATGCCATTTATCCTCTTTCCAAAAAACCAATCCCGAAAAATAAACCTTAAAAAAGGCCGCACCGTTAGGGTGCGACCTTCTCTTATCTTTTATTCACTTTTTTCCGCGCTTTCGCTTTCAACCGTTTCTTCCGTCGTTTCTTCCACTACGTCTGCAACCGTTTCTTCTTGCGCTTCGTTTTCTTCCGCCGCTTCATCTTCCGCATAAACGTCGATGGATTTATCGTCGGTGGTATCGATTTTCTTGCGCTTGTATGCGTTAACCGTTGCTTCCGCTTCCGCTTTTTTCGCTTTCTTCTTGTTGACTACCACAACCGTAGTTACAATACCAGCCGCTACAACGCCTACGCCAACACCGATAAGCAACCATTTCAGCCAAGACGCCATTTCGCTCGTCTCTTCTTCTTCCGCCAACAAGTACTTGCGAAGCGTCGTTCTCCACGCTTCCTTCATTGCGTCCTTATCCGCATCCGACGTCTTACCTACTTGACCAGCCAAGTCGCTTTCTCTCTTGCCGTAGAACGCACCGCCCTCGTCAAAGAGTTTTACAAACTTATCAAACGTTTCAATCTTCGATTCGCTGTATTGGTCCTTGAATTCGTCAAAGACGTCTCTCTCGCCCGTGCGATAGTAATATTGTAACGCCTTTTGCAAATCCGCATAGGAAGAATAGGAATTGATTTTGTCTTGCACTTCGTTATACGCTTCGTTCGCCTTTTCAATTTCCTCTACGCTGCCCATCTTGGTTGCGTAAATATAATCGAACGTCGCTTCGCCAAACGATTGTGCCCCCGAATACAATACCGTATCCCCAAAGATTTCAGGTTTATACCAATCGGCATTGAATACAAGATAATCCAGCGTTACTACTTGGTAATTCTTATCCCCATGCAAGCTGTTATAAGCATCTGCGTCACCGCCGTAGTTTACCCTCGAAAGCGAGCAACCGTTGCCGTTATCCACGTAGAAATAGAGTTGCGTATTCGCTTCGTCCAACTT
This sequence comes from Candidatus Scatosoma sp., assembly GCA_045650385.1. Taxonomy (GTDB): domain Bacteria; phylum Bacillota; class Clostridia; order Christensenellales; family Borkfalkiaceae; genus Scatosoma. Next base: position 11,198 of record JAZRRB010000025.1, read on the forward strand.
CCAAAGCGTGGGCGCGCCTACACCGTCCGCAATACGAATCGCTTCTATTTCCTTATCCGTATCGTTGTCGTAACCTGCTTTATAGAGGTTATTGTTCGCCACGTAAATATAATATTGTTTTGCGCCGTCTTCGTAGTAAAGCGCCGCACCCGTTGCCGCATTGGCAGTTTTCAACGCCACAATGCTTTCGGAAACAATCTGATTGCCGGTAACCGTATTCCAATCTTCCGCGTTCGTCGTTGCATCGGCAAGATAATACAATTTCGTGTCCGTACCGTCCGAATCCGTCTTCGCACCTACTTTCGAGCGGGTAAAATACAACTTACCATTTTGGTAGCAGTCTTGTCCAAGCGTATAGGTATAGCCGTCACGTTCGTCCGCAGCTTCTTTGCTATCCCAGTTATACTGCGTTTGCGGGATATATTTTTCGCCGCCAGAACCGATACCGTCTAACACAAGTTCGCCAAGGTTTACATACGGATACGTAGAATAATCGCTAAGGTCATAAGGTTCTTCCGCCTTATTTTCCTTTGCTTCTTTGTTCTTCGCTTCCATATCCGCTTCATCGAAGTCGTATTCTTTTATCGCCAAGCCCTTTTCGTTATATACGGTATATTTCGCAATGTCTTTATCCGCTTTCGCCGTCGCCGCCGCATTTACACGGTACACTTGGTCATAGCTTTGCGCCGAACCGTCTTCCGCCGTAACGCTCATCGTATAGTACACGTTGGGGTTTTCAGGATTCTTCGCATCGAAGAAGAACGCCGATTTCGCACCCGATACAAGCGTGGAAACTTCTTTCGTTTCGGTGTTTACCGATTTAAGCGCGCCGTTATCTTCGTATACGCAGTAAACGACGTTCCCTTCTTTTACGAAACGGTATCTATTGGTGTTGCTAGGAAGACGAAGGAAATAATCCTTGGAAGGACCTTCCGAGCCGTCAAGCTTCGCCTTTTTGAAATCGAGATAAGACGTTGCCTGTTCACCGCTATCCGTCGTATCGGTGGTAGGCGTTGCATAGTACACGTAATCGCCGTAGATGAAAATACCGGCGGTGTAATCCATCGCACAGAAAAGCGCAGGCACTACCGTTTTCACGTTCGTGTAGTCACCTTCTACCAATTCCGATTTCTTAATGCGCATAAGCGAACCTTTAACTACTTCGCCGTAGTTATTCGCCGCTTCCGGAACTTCTTGTCCGTTGATAAAGTAAACGTATTCGCCTTTTTCTACCGCGAAGCCGCCGTTGGAAGAAACCGTCGCTTCGGATACGTATCCGTCCAACGAATCCCCTTCGTAATCAAGCGTTCCCTCGCCGCACCCTACAAACGCCGTGCCAAGGCACGCCGTCATAAGCAAAATACCGAGTGTCTTTTTCATTTTATCCCTCATTGTAAAGGACTCCTTTTTTCTTCGAAATGCCTATAAGGCATTATTCGACTATTTTAACGCATATTCTATTATATATCAAAACGCCAATTAAAGCAATAAAAAACGCCGTATGTTTTCCGCTTTTTTGCGTGAAATTTTTTGAAAATGATAATTTTTTTCGATTTGGAGGTCTTTTTTCATGGAACCGTTCGCATTATTTCAACTTTTACAATCCCTTTTTAACGCTTCACCCTCGCAAGAACCCACCCCTCCCGTTTCTAATGAAACGGAAGAACCGCCCTCTGCTGCGCCAACACAGCCGACGTTTTCTTCCTCGCAAGAGGCGGCGTTACGCTTTCTATCCGAGCATGAAAACCGAGCAAAACGCACGAAAAAACCGTGAAAAAACGAGCCGCAAAAAACGCGGCTCGTTTCTTATTTTTGTTCGGGATATACGCTTGCCCCCAAAATCGCCTGCGAGGGCGGATAGAACAAATGGACAAAGGATACGTCCGCACTCAAAAGTTTGGGGATAAAATGGGTGGGCGGCAACGAAAAGATATCCACAAGAAAGCTCAGCCCTATGGACAAATCGCAAAAGGCGAAAGACAAAAATCCAAACGCCATATATTTGGCGCGCGGTGTTTTGAAATGTATAAAAGAGAACACAACGCTGCAAAGCAAATTGACGTAATAGATAACGGATATCACAAACACCGCTTGCGTTTTTTCACGTAAAACGAGCACGGTAATCAGCGTACCTATTAGACTTAATGCGACACGTATGGCTACTTGTACCCGTTTTTCCGTCTTTTTATCCGCCAAAAGATAGGTGCGCGCCCCATAGCATATTTGCGCGCATAAAAACACGCACATGGCGAGGGTATCCCCTTCCATTTGCAATAATACGAGGAAAATATCCGCAATGCAGGTAAAAAATAATCCTCCTATCGCAAACAACGTATCCGCGCCCTTTTCCACAAACAAAAGTGCAAAGAAGAAGGATAACGCCACCGCGGAATAGGATAAAAAGCGCACCCAACTACCCGATAATGCAAGCACGCAAATCCACGTCGCAAGTTCTACGGCGAGAAAAGCGAAAAGATATATCGGTTTTTTGTTTTTGATGAATAGTCTTGACATAATATTATAATGAATTGCGCGGTGAGCCGTGGCGAGCCGCCACCCCCAACTCTTTCTATCGGTGAGCCACCGCCGGCAATTTTTTCTATCTTTCTTTATCGCTTTTATGTAACGTTATCGTAGACGA
>JAZRRB010000026.1:0-1691 GCA_045650385.1 Candidatus Scatosoma sp.
GTTCTTTCATCTTTCGGCGCGCCGAAAACGAATCTTCCTCGCCGCCCGTAATCCGCTGAGTGAATTTACACGCGCAAGCGATAAAATCCAAACCGTTATGCTCTTTCCAACGCAAAATATCGTTTTCCAACACGCAATACAAGGGACGAATCAATTCCATCCCCTCGAAATTACTGCTTTTTATCCTAGGCAACATGCCTTGCAACTGTCCGCCGTATAACATGCCCATCAGCGTCGTTTCAATAACGTCGCTTTTATGATGCCCCAGCGCAATTTTATTGCAACCAAGTTCTTTCGCCTTTGCGTATAAATGTCCACGACGCATACGTGCGCATAAATAACAGGGCGACTGCGCATCCGCCGTTTCCGCCGCCGCAAAAATATCGCTTTCAAATACCGTAATCGGCACGTGCAAAAGCCGCGCATTTTCTTCTATCTTTTCCCTGTTTTGCTTATTATACCCAGGGTCCATCACCAAAAATACCGTTTCAAACGGCACTTCGCTGTGCTTTTGCAGCTGTTGCATGAGCTTGGCAAGCAACATACTGTCTTTTCCGCCCGAAATACAAACGGCAATTTTATCCCCTGCCTCAATCAAACGGTATTTCTTTACCGCCAACACAAAAGGCGACCATATCGTCTTTCGATAGGTCGTGATAATCGAACGCTCTATTTCTTGATATTTTTCCAATACCTTTGGCATTATCTTCCTCTTCTGTGGAGTTTCGTTTCCTTATTATACCATACCTTTTGAGAAATTGCAAGCGTTTTTATAAAATAATACGAACATTTGTTTGTTTTTTAATAAAATTTTAACCTACCGCGAAAACAGTAGGTCAAACGTTATCATTTTTGTTCGAATTGCAAATAGAGCGTACGTCTTCCCAATTTTAACGCGCCGGAAACAATGCCTTTTTCCAATACGAAATCGCGCTTAATTTCCCTTTTACCACGCAACTTAAAACGGAAAACGTTCTTTTCTTTATCGTATTCGTACGTGCCTTTTTCTTCGCGCTTTTTCCCCTTCATGTCCTCAAAACGCAATGCAAAGGTATTATCCTCGCGAAGTTCCAATACGATATTGGTAAAATGCTCAAACAAATCCTTTTTGCCGTACATGGCGGTTTTACACTCGTATTCGCCCAAATACGGTTTGGTGATATCGGTAAGCGAGCCGACTTTCAATGCGGAAAAAGAAAACAATAACGAGGCGATACCTGCCAAAATAGAACTTTTAATTATGCGTTTGCTCATACCCTCAGTATGCTGTTACGTTTTCTTTTTATGCGACTTTTTCGCAGATTTGTTACGCTCTGTTTTGCGTGCCGCGTTTATCTTTTCACTGTTAAAAATAACGCCTGCGATGAAACAAATCATCAGCACGTACAACCAAAGTAAAAATACGATAATGGTTGTAAGTGCGCCGTACAGTTTATCCATGTTGGTAATTTTCAAATACACGGAAAAACCTGCCACAGCGATAATCCAAGCGGAGAGTGTGACAATCGTCCCCGGCAGAAATTTTCGAAGCTGCGTTTTATATGGACATATATACATATTGAGCAACCACACAAGCGCAAAAGCAAGCAAAAGCAATAACAAATAATCGGCAAGCCGTTCCCAAAAGGCAGGTAAAAATTGGGAAAACAAAAACGTACCAAGCGCAAATACCGCAAGAAATACGATAAACA
>JAZRRB010000027.1:0-3491 GCA_045650385.1 Candidatus Scatosoma sp.
GTTTACGTCATCGTAGATTAACGAGTAGCGTTGACCTTGATAATCAAAATACCCGCTCGTTCCGCCGTTATATAAGATATAAGGAACGATATCGTTGCCGATTCTTACCGTGCTTTGCCAATTCCCGTTCGAAGTGAACGAGCCTACGCCGTTAAAGGAGATATCGTCGAACGTTGTGTTGTTGCTAATCCAAACGTTATCGAAATCGTTGACAAGACTCAGCCAAGTGCTAACGTAACCGCCTTCCAAACTTGTCGGGTCGAACAACGTCGCTTGCAATGCGTTATAGAACGCGTTGTGCGTGAAATAGCCAAAGAGTACACCTTCATAATACAAGCAAAGGTATGCGGAAGGGGAAGTCGTTTCGCTGAGCATGTACGTCAAATCGTACGTAACGTTAAGCCTTGTAAACGTCGCCGTTGCCGTGCCGATACCGTTTGCGTTGATACCGTGAAGTTTCAGCTCGATATCAGTTCCTTTCCACGTGCCGACAAGGCTGTGTTGTGCAAAATAGATTTCCTTATCGCCGTTTGCGTAAGTTACTTGCAATGCGCCGAATTCGTCAAACGTCACTCTTGCATATTCTACGTTCGACGCGTCTTTCAAGATATACGTTGTGCCGTCCGTCGTTTCGAACTTGCCCGAAATTTCGTTTTTGGGATTGGGAGCAACGCTGCCGCTATTCATCGTGCGTTCGTATACGGTGGTATACGCTGTCCAGCTATCGACACCGTTGAAATAGAATTCCTTACCGCTGAACGCCGATTTTTGCCACGTGCCTTTCAATGCGTAATATTTAGACAAATCCGTTTCGTTAATCGTCGTTTTGCCGTCGATAGTGATGACGCCGTTTGCATACGTATAGGTAAACGCTTGTCCGTCTTTCATACCCAAACCGTTGGGAAGGAAGACGTATTCGCTGTCACCGATGTGGTATGCGCCAAGTTTGGTGAATTCGGTGGAATCGTACGCTTGCAAAGGTGCGTCCTTCGTGAAATACGTGCCATCGAAAAGTTGTAAGCCGTTTTCCGTCTTTACCGCTTGGAAATAATAGGAATCGTAGCGGTACATATCAAAGAGCGTGTCTTCGTTGACGGTTTGGTCTTTATTCACCGCTCCCTTGAAATATCTTGCAAGGCGTGCGCCTTCGATAATCAACGTTTCGCCGTCATATTGATAATTCGCTTTCGTTACGCCCGCGCCGTCCGCGCAAAGCACCGTGCCGTCTTCATTCAATTCTACGTACAAAGGAGTTTCTACCCCGTCAATTGCCAAGGCGTATTTGCCGACAATTTCCGAAGGGTCGGTAAAGCCCATGTACAACGTGGAATTGCGTGTGGAGATGTAGGAATAGGGAACGGGCTGGGTGCATTCTTTATCGAAATAGTACCCAAACGAAAGGTTTTTCTCATCGTCAGCCGTTGCATACAAATCCAAGAACCCGTCTACAAACGCAGTCGCGATAGGGGTATACATATTGGTGTAGGAGAAATCGGTAGTCGTTGCGCCGCGAACGGTAAGAGTGCTTACCCAATTTCCTTCTTTGTCAAAAGAACCTACGTTGTTTTTATCTACGTAACAAATCGTCGTAACGATTTTCGCCTGTTCTTCGCTAGCTTCATAATTGATAACAGGGTACTCGTTTTCAGGGAATAACCAGTTATACGCTTGCCAACCCATATTTCTAAGGGTGGTTGTCATAGTATTTTTATCCAAAGAGGAAAGGCAATTCAGCGCAAGGTATTTTCTTGACGCAACGGAAATTTTTCCGTCCTCGTCGCCGCCGCCGATAGCGTGGCTTGTCTTTTCCGCGCTTTCGCCGTCCACCGCATTTGCGGTGATTGTGCCCACGGCAAAGCAGTCGTTTACTACCGTATCGTTTTCGGCAAAGCCTGCAATACCGCCTGCATACGCGATACAATGTTCAGGCAAATATCCGTCCGTTTGCGACGTCAATTTTACGTCCGCACGTACGTTACCCGTAGAATAACAGGTTGCAACGGAGGAATATTGTCCAAGCCCGCCTACGATACCGCCTGCGCGGATAGCACCGCTGACGTTGCCCGTTGCATACGAGTTGTGAATGTACGAGGGGCAAAGATAGGAATTGGTATAAAGGTAACCGGCAATACCGCCTGCGTACAAAGTAGTACCGCTAACGACGTTTACGTCGACGTCTACTTTGGCATACGCCGTTTCCGCATTAAAGAATTGAGAGTATTCCGTCATGTATACGCTTTGTTGAACGCCCATCAAACCGCCCGCAAAAGAGAACTCGGTAGGGTCTGCGGTAATATTAATCGTACCGTTCGTTGCGTCGCAAAGATAGGTACGCGTACCAAGCCCGTAGCCGATTAAGCCGCCGCAATAGAGGTTACGGTTGAGTTTATCAAGATTTGTCGTAGAGGCGTTGATTTCGAAGTTGTCAATACAAATACCGTAGAACAAACCGCTGCTCGTTACCGACAAGTCCACTTGTACGCAACCGAAAAGCCCGACGTAATTTTTATCCGTGGCGTTGATTTTGAAATTGGAAATGGTATAGCGCGTCATTTCGCTCGTTTCGCTGTTGGTGACGCAGGTAAAACAACCGGAGAAAGGATATTCGGCCGTACCGATAACGCTTATTTCTTCGCCTTTGCAGTCGATATCGTTTTCAAGGATATAATACGCTCTTGCATAGTTTCCCTTGCCTGCGTTTACTTGTTCTGCGATATAAACGAGGTCGATAGGTTCTCTAACCATATATGCGGAATCGATTGCGCCCGTACCCGTGCTGGCAATTTTCGACGTTGCTTTTTTAATGCCTTTAATGGAAACGTCGCAATTCTTCGTTACCGTCACGCTATATTTTCCGTCTTCCGTCGCGGAAAGATTTACCCCGTCCATCGTAACGGTAGGGGTACCGGTGTAGAACGCGCCCAAATCAATGGAGAAAGTGAACGTCGTATCTTTTTCTACCGACGCTTTCCAATGATTTTTGTTTGCGTTGTAAGAAACGTTATCTCCAACGATTTTATATCCCTCGCCTGCCGCCAACGTCACCGTGTATTTTTCCGTTGCCTCGGAAGAATCGTCGCCATCGTCCGTGTTATCCTCGTCGTCGGTTGTACCGTCGTCAGTCGTACCGTCGTCTACGTTTCCGCCGTCCACGTTCGTGTTGTTGTCGTCGTTGTCTTTGTCACCGCAACCAATCGCCGCAAAAGCAAACGTTGCGGAAAAAGCCAATAATAACGCAAGAAGTGTTTTTCTCATAGTTACTCCGTGTGTCCCTCGTTTTAAGAGGAAAAAATCTTTTTATAAGGGCTTGCCGTTTGATAGAATACAAACGCATAATACCCCATTTAACAATACATATTCATTATACTACATATTAGAAAAAAACACAAGAAATTTTTTGAAAGTTTTCAATGTTTTTATGATATTTTCAAACGGAAAAAGAGTCGCGCACTTTTCGTAATTGCTTGACAGTTGAAAAAAGATAGTATATA
>JAZRRB010000028.1:0-6224 GCA_045650385.1 Candidatus Scatosoma sp.
TAAACAAATTGTATGCCAGCGTACCGTTCAAAAGAATTTTCTCTATCTTGGCAACGCTTAAAATTTCGCTTAAATCGGCTATTTTTGCATTTTTAATACTTGCGTCCGAAGAACCTTTTATCTCGCACGAAGTTGCAATATCCCAAAGCGCAATGTTATGGCGAAGTAAAAATGTTTTTTTATCTTCTACCGTATTGGGTATTCCCTCGCCAAAATAACCGCACAGCATTTTCCAAAATCGATTTTGCTTATGTCCGTAATAAAAGGAAATCTCTCGACTTTTTACCGACGGAAAACTGCCTAAAATCAACACTTTGCTTTGCGAATCGTAAACGGGCGCAAAGCCGACCTCTCTCGACGTTTCCATTATTTACAGCGCAAAAGCCTCGTCCGTGTTCCCCACGAGCGAAACCGCTTTATTATTTTCGTCAAACATAACGTCTATTGCCGCCAATGCATCATTAAGCGTTAATTTATTAATCGTGTCAAGTCTTTCCTCGAAATTGAATACCTTATTAAAATTAAGCATATATTTGCCGTACAAGAGCATTTGCGAATTACTGTTTTCATTGCTGAAAAACAGCCCAGCTTTCATTTGTTCGCGACTACGTAAAAATTCTTCTTGCGTAATGCCGTTTTTCTTTACCTCTTGCACAACCGCGTTAATCGCATCGAACGCCTGCTGTTTTTGGGCAGGATTCACCCCTGCATAAATAATTTGCGTACCGCAATCGTTATACGGCGAGGCATAAGAATACACCGAATACGCAAGCCCGCGTTTCTCACGCACTTCTTGGAACAAACGGGAACTCATCGAACCGCCAAGTACCCCATTGACAACGGATACGGCGTTTTCTAAATCGCTACCCCTTTTGGGCGAGGGATACGCGATGCCGATGTGCATTTGTTCAATCGGCTTCTTTTTAACAAGGCTTTTTTTCTTCGCGCCAAAAATAGGCGTGCGTTTTTCAAATGCGCCCTTGTCCAACCCACCGAAATAACTTTCCACAAGCGCTTGCGCCGTCGTCTTATCGATAGCGCCGGCAAAGGAAATGACAATATTTTCAGGGCAATATCTTGCGCGTTTATAGCGAAGCATGTCCTCTACCGTAAACCCTTTTACGTTTTTAGCAGGGCCGAGAATATTTCTACCGTAGTTTTCCTTTCCGTAAAACGCTTTGGCAAGCAAATCCAAGCACAAATCCTCAGGCGTGTCTTCGTTCATGGAAATTTCTTCGCAAACCACCCCTTTTTCTCTTTCCATCTCCTCTTCGGGAAACGTAGAATTCAAAAATAAATCGGAAAGAATTTCAAAACACTCCGCCGTATGATCGGACGTACATTTGGAATAGTAGCAAGTAAGGTCTTTCCCCGTAAAGGCGTTTACCTGTGCGCCAAGTCTATCGAAAGCGTCGGAAACCTCAAACGCGTTACGTTTTCTCGTTCCCTTAAACTGCATATGTTCGATAAAATGGGAAATGCCGTCCTCTTCGTCCGTTTCCGCGCTTGAACCCGTCCCGACGAGAATCCCCATCGTTACGGACATCAAACCTTGCATTTGTTTCACCACGAGTCTAAGCCCATTTTCATATTTCTTTTCAAATACCATGTTGTTTTTCCCTTTGTTATCCTTTAATTTTTTTACGTAAATTTTCAGAAACGGTAATCACGGAAAGAGTTTTCGATTGATAGTATCGTAAAATCCTATCCAACGCCTTTACCGTATCTTTCATAGGGTGCATTAACACGAACTCTCCACCCTGAATATCTTTCGTCGCGCGTTTATAAATAATTTCCGTATCCTTATCTCGCCAATCGATTGTATCTCTCGACCAAAGCACCGTTTTCATCCCCAGCGTTTTACACGCGGAAAGCGTATTATCTCCATAAGCGCCGCTGGGAGGCGCAAATAGCGTAGGTATTTCACCTATTGCCAGCTCGATAAAACGGTTACACGAAGCAATTTCCCTTTCGTTTTCCTCCAAACTCATTTTCGAGTGGTCTTTATGGAAATAACCGTGATTGCCTATTTCGTGACCGTTCGCATAGATATCGCGCAAACAATCCACATTATCATCCGCCCAACAACCGCCTATAAAAAAAGTTGCTTTTGCATTGTGCTTTTCTAAAATTTCTAAAATTTGATAGACTTCCTCCGTCCCCCAATATACGTTGAACATAAGGGAAACGCCGTCCGATTCCGCCGTTGAAGATCGGTATATTTCCGCATGCGCGCCGTCCGTTTCCACCGTATCGTCCACGGCAAAAAAGGTAAAAGCGCCTATGGATAATACAAGCACACCTAAAAGCAAATTAGAAAGTATACCCATTTTCAAATTGTCACGCTTGCGATAAAAACGTTTGGCTGACATAGATTCACCTCGAAAAAAGACTTATCATATCCTATTATCCTTTCCCGAAAGTTATGTCTTTTAATAATTGTCTTATTTAATTTTAACGATGGTAACGCCCGTTTCGCCCTCGCCATATTTGCCAAAGCGGAACTCTTCAACGTTTTTATGTCCACGCAAAAATTCGTGAATCCCTGCGCGAAGCTTACCCGTGCCGACGCCGTGTACAATGCGTACCTCTTCCAAGTTAGCTATCACAGCGGAATCTATAAACGCTTCCACGTCAGGCAACGCCTCGTGCACCGTCATACCGATAACGTTGATTTCGAGCGTCGGCGCTTTTTTGGGAACGAGCGATTTGCGTACTTCTACCCTTTCATCCGCTCGTTTTTCCCAAGGTTTTTTCTTTGCTTTTACAGTTTGTTCTTTCTCCGCGTTAATTACTATCGACAAATCGGAAAATTTACTGCGAACGCGGATATTTCCGCACAATACTTCCACTTCTTTTTTATTTTGGCGTACGCTTTGAATAATTCCTTCCTGATTGATATTTTGTACGTAGACCTTCGCACCTATTATCAAATCTTTCTCCGTCGCCGCTTTATATTGAGGACGAATCAACTCTTCGCTTTCCGTATCGTACACTTTATCGCCAAGCTTGTTTTTCAGCGTTCTCGCCTTGATTAAGTCGGCTTCCGTAACCGTTTGTTTGGCAAAGATACCCTCTATCTCTTGCAAAAGTTCTTCCGCTTGCGCTGCGCGTTCGTTAATAATCCGCCTTGCTTCCGCTTTTGCGGAAACCTGCAATTTTTCCTTCTCTTTTTGCAATTTTTCCTTCTCTTTTTGCAAATCGGAAAGTTTTTCTTGCCACTCAGCTTTCAATCGATTGCTTTCTTTCAGCGCATTTTCCGCTTCAATACGGCTTTCTTCCGCGCTACGTACGATGTTTTCAAACTTTTGCGCGTCGGAAGAAAGATTGGATAACGCCTCTTGCAAAATGCTCTCCTTTAAGCCAAGCCGCCGTGAAATGCCAAGCGCGTTGCTTGAACCGGGTAAGCCTATACGCATAACGTATAACGGCTGCAAAGTATTTGCATCAAATTCCATGCAGGCATTTTCTATTCCCTTTGCGGAAAAAGCAAATTCTTTCAATGAAGTATAATGTGTCGTAACAACGCCAGCCGCGCCCGTTTTTAATAAATGGGAAATAATCGCCTTCGCTATGGCTTGCCCCTCGTCGGGATCCGTTCCACCGCCAAGCTCGTCGATAAGCACAAGGCTTTTTTCGTTGGCATGATTGACAATATCAATAATATTGGTGATATGCGAAGAAAAGGTAGAAAGGCTTTCTTCAATGCTTTGCGCGTCGCCGATATCGCAATAAATTTCATCAAATACGGAAAGCGCCGCGCGTTTGGCAGGAACGAATAAACCGCACATAGCCATTAAGGAAAACAACCCTACCATTTTCAAGGACACCGTTTTACCGCCTGTGTTAGGGCCGCTTATCAAAAGAAAACGATACTCTTTGCCAAGCGCTATACTTACCGGCACTACCTTTTTTCTATCTATCAACGGATGTCTGCCTTTGTCAATGAAAATTTCGCCTTTATCATTAATTTCCGGCTTAACACAGGAAAGTTTATAGGCGTATTCCGCGCGCGCATACGCACCGTCCATCTCTTCCAAAACGGAAATATCACGTATCAGCTCATCTCCAATAAAACCTGCCCTGCGCGAAAGTTCGCCTAAAATCCGTTCCACTTCTTCCTTCTCGTCAATTGCGAGCGAACGGAGTTCGTTATTCATTTCCAAGACTTCTTCCGGCTCGATAAAAAACGTTGCGCCGCTTGCCGAACGGTCGTGGATAAAACCTTTAATATTGCGTTTATATTCCGCACGAACGGGCAATACGTAACGGTTATCACGCATGGTGACGATACCGTCTTGCAAATATTTCCCCTCGCTCCCCGATAAATACTCGGAAAGACGTACGCGGATTCTTTCGTTTAGCAAACGAATTTCTTTGCGCAAGGAATACAACTTATCACTTGCATAATCGCTCACTTCCGTATCGTTCAATATCTTAGTGCGAATATCCTCTTCTAAATTCTCGTCGTAATAAATCGCATCGGAAAGATTTCGTATAAGCACAATCTCTTCGTCCGTTATGCCATTGATACTCGTATAGGCAATCCTCGCGCTACGCAAAAGCGCACCGATTTTCAAAAGTTCTCCACACGACAACGCCGAGCCTTTTTTCGCACGACCGATTTCGTCGGAAAACGGCGGAAAGAGTTCTATCTTGGAAACACCGTGCGTAAAAAGTAACGTCACGCACTCTTCGGTGATTTTCAGTTGTTTTTTTGCTTCTTTTACCTCTTTTGTCGGTTGTGTTTGCAGTAAAAGCGCCTTCCCTCCCTCTAAAACGGCGTAATTTGCCACCAAGGCGAGAATTTTATTCAGTTCCGTTCTTTCAATCGCTTTTTGATTCATCTTTTCGCCCTTTTACAATACGCCGCGTTTGGCGTGCCCAGAAGTATAATTTTTATATGTTTGTTTTTGTGCGTTTTCGTCCGTAATTGCCTTTGCCGCGGCAAATTTATCTGTTTGCAAGGAAATATCTACCAATTTTCCAGCCCCTTTTATCCCTAAGCCGATTAAATTGGCGCAGTTGTACACTTCAAACCTGCAATTTCCGTTTCCGTCCACAAAGCGTCGGACGGGAAACGCACGATTTTGTTCGTCCGTCAGTGTATAAACGTCTTTTTTATCGCAAATCTTACAAGTCTTCCCAAACGGACAGTAACAAAGGTCCATTATCTTAATATCTCCGCTGGAAAGTGCAAACGACTTTTTACCGATGAGCGGTTTTGCTTCCGTTTCGTTTACTTCTTTGGAAATAGAATAATACGCTACGTTTTCCATATTTAACAGTTCAGCAACCGCCACCGTATTCGTCAAATTCCAACCCGTGCCTACAAATACTTTTAAGCCGTATTTTTTCGCAAATATTGCGCCAGCGTAATTTTCCGTATACACCCCGTCCACGTTTGTTTCTTGCAATCTTTCAGCAAGTTCTCTCTCGTCCGCTTCCGTAGAAAAGGCAGGATAATATAGATACTTCTCAAATTTGCCGTCCACAAAAGCATTGGGTAAATTTGCGCGAAAATCGTTGGGTTTATAGATGGCAATATCGCATGAAACCCCGCTAAAATCGTCGGAAATGATTGCCGTTTTTTCGTTTTCACCGTCGATAGTTTTCGCCAAGGCTATAAACGGATATTCCCTATGCCCTATCCTCGCCGTTTTTTCAGCAAGCTGATTGTAAACTTTACGACGAAACGCATTTAATTCCGATTTTGGAATAAATAGTTCGCCCTGCAAGACGATTTCTTCAAACGTAACGCTTATTGACAACCCATCTGTTTTTTCAAAGCATGCTTTTATTTCTTCTTGAGTAAGCGGTCTGTTTTGTGCCGCTTGTAAAATAGTATCCCCGACAATTACTTCGCCTTTTGTTTCCGCAATCGGTTTTTCACCCACCGCAAAATATAGCCGTAACGCCAGCTTTCCTTTCTTTTCTTGGCTATGCATACGCTCGTTTACCGCGGTATCCGTCGTAATAAACACACCGTCTCCGTTTTTCAAGCGCATTTTAGAGGTGATGACAAACCCTTTATTTTCCGATTTCAAGAAAAACGCACCGCCGACTTCTTTCCCCTCGCGCAAAATCTTAAAAGCATCGCCCTCGCGAGATTTATTTGTGCTTTCCACAAAATATTTACCGTTAATCACTTTCACCACGCCGACTTTTTCCCCGATATGCCCTTGCACGGCGGTGGATAAGAAGCGTTTATCTTGCCCAAAAGC
>JAZRRB010000029.1:0-2142 GCA_045650385.1 Candidatus Scatosoma sp.
TCCTGCATACGTCGGGAGCAAAGCACAGTTGAAATCATACCCAGCCGCAATCGCACCACGGTTGTACGCAATTTCGTTAAATACCGCAGCAAACGCATCGTAATCCGCCAATGCAGGTTCGTCGTGAAGCATGAATCCGCCAAGCTGATTAATGCCGTTTACAGGCGAATTTGTCGCCGTTGTAATGCCGTCGTTATAATTCGTGAAAATGTCATAGATCAACTTAATCCACGTCATACCTGCTTCCGCCTCACTCATAACCATACCAGTCAAATGAGGAATGTTGATATAGACGGGACAAGGCTTGCCCGTTTCATTTGCATACTGCGCCGCCAAATCCAACGCGCGATATACGTCATAAGTAGGCGTATCGTTATGATAAGTTGCACCCTTTGCCGTATATCCAGTTACCGAGGCAAGGCAGGAAGCCTCTACATACCAAGCGTCAAAGCCTGCTTCCATATACGTTTTTAAATCGTCATATGTTGCTACATAACCGCCCGCAACCATTTCATTCGCCGAAATTTGTTTTACACCAAGCGAAGGACCAGAATATGCGGAAATCTGAAATGCGGTAATATCATTTTTCTCCGTCATGCTTTGTTCAAACGTAGCCAAAACATTTGCACATATATCGCTTTCGGAAATCTTGAACGTACCTGTATCCGCATTTACTTCGCTTACCGCCATTTTTACGCCTTCTACATAAATCGCACCGATACCCGTAATATCAAAACCGTTTTTCGGCGTTACCGTCACCGTATAATCACCGTTTACATCTAGATCGCTTACGGAAACGGTATAATTACGCTCTCTGCCTTGCAGTTCAAGATATCCATTCAAATCAATAACACCATCGATATATTTCTGAATGATGTTTTTCTGCGTATCGGTATACCCTGCCGCATTATCTACAATCGCCGCGCTTGCAACGTCGTACATAGAACGAATGTGGTTTTCTTCATCAAACTCGCTGTACACGTAAGCCTGCGTGCCGTCCGCGTATTCCACAAGCACGTATGCGCGCGCCGTATACTTCACACCGTAATTTGCCTTGCTTACCTTTTCAAGCACTAACGAATATACATATTGATTTGCATAATCTTTATTTTCTACATAACGAAGATTACCGCTGTTTTTGTTGTAATTGTAGTAAAGAGAAGAATCCACACCGTTCAAACCTGCAATCGTAAACTCGCTCAATGTTTGTCTAACGTCTTCCGTCGTCAACAAAATACCGAAATCAATCACCTTTTCCGAGTCCGCAATACTGATAGCAGAAGTGAAGCGAATACTTGCGTTCGTCGCCGACAAGCGGATACTTGCGCCGTCTATAATACCGACGGTTATCGTTTTTGCAATTATTTCTTCCCCTGTTTTTTCATTTTCAACAATTGCGTCACTTAAATCTTTATAAAGCGTTTCGCCAACCAAATAGCCGATAAACGTCGTACTATCTTTTGTTAACTCTCCGTAAGCGTCATATTCAATTTCTTCGCCAACGGTATAATCTATAACAATATCGTTTCCTTCCGTATCCTTTATTATAAATTGTAATTTTGTATCAGCCGTTAAATAAAGGTCTGACGTAGGAATGGTATCCGCTGTTATAATATTGCCATTTGTATCTTTCCAAACTGCCGATACGCCGATATCAGGAAGAACCCCAATAGTTTCTCCTACAATAACTTCCCTTGTTTCAATCCCTTTGAAGGTAATGCTATACGAGTATTGCTCAAAAATAGCACTTTCCCCCCAAGCGGAAATGCCCTTTACGTCTGGCACGTCACTTGCCGTTTCTGATACTATCCACTGTCCGTCTATTTTAAGATAAAACCAAGTTAAATTGCTATCTTTTATGTCAATCACGCCCACTCCCACAACTTGTGCGCGGTCTGTGAACACTTCGCCAACCGTTACGTATCCACCGTTTAAGTTATACTTCAACGTTTTACCTTGGAACAAGAAATGATAATCACCATAATAGGAAGAACGAAGCGCAAGCGCCGTTTGGCCCCCACTATTTGGCGTAAAGTTAAACTTATATATAAAGGATGCCGTTTCCGTAGTGTTCGTCAACTTCAAATTACTCGTTGCGTCACTGCCCCAAGATAAAGTTGCCGCGCCGCCAAAATCATCGTT
>JAZRRB010000030.1:0-1689 GCA_045650385.1 Candidatus Scatosoma sp.
AGTTGTTATCAGGTCTTGTCTTCCTAAGACCGCTTGGCCTCCGACTTCGAACGGGTATACGCAAATTGCTTTCGTTGATTTTACCAATTGGGGCAACCAAACGGTTAATTACCTCTCGGCTACGGGTACGTGGGTAGCGGCAAAAACGGCGATAGTGGCATTTTCGGGCTTGTTTATTATTGCAATTTTGGACAAGTTTGACATTAAAGGCTCGGTTATTCTCGGTATTTTGGGCGCAACCATAGTAGGTATTCCTTTTGGGGTTACCGATCTTTCCCGTCTTGCTGGTGGGGAGGGTGTATCTTGGAAATTCTGGGAAAACTTTGCTAACTTCTTCTCCGTTGGCGAAAATAGCGTATTCGGTTCGTTTACTTCCGTATTCACCGAAGGTTTCCCTGCGGGTTCGCTCTTTACCATAATCATGCTTATTATTACGATGTGCATGATTGATATGTTCGATACGATGGGTACGATTGTAGGTTGTTGCGGTGGTAATAGATTGTTATCCGATGAGAATAATAAGCCGCATAACTACGGTAAAATCATGTTGAGTGACGCAATCGGTACTTGTGCAGGCGCTATGATTGGTACGTCGACGGTTACTACGTTTGTAGAATCGGGCGCAGGCGTGTCGGCTGGCGGTAGAACGGGGCTTACGGCGTTTACCACGGCTTGTATGTTCTTCCTTGCAATCTTTATCATGCCCGTCTTTGCGACGATTCCTTCCGCGGCGGCGGCATCTGCACTTATGTACGTAGGCGTTTTGATGATGAAAAACAACGTTAAGAGTGTTGATTTTAGCAATGCAATCAATGCAACGTCGGCGTTCCTCACGATTGCCGTTATGGTGCTTTCCTATTCGATTACCAAGGGTATTGGTATCGGTATGATGTCGTACACGTTGATGTCTGCTGTTTTCTATCTTATCGACCTTATCAGATACGCTATTACCAAAAAGGATAAACCCGTTTGGAACGTATCGATTGTTGCGCTTGTGGTAACGGCACTTTTCTGCGTTTACTTCTTTGTGCCTATTATTCTTTAAGGAAATACTTAAACTATGAGAGAAGAATTATTGGTAGAATACAAAAGTAAAATTAAACGAGTGCTTATTTCGCAAGAGGAAATTGCCGCGGCGATTAAAAAAGCAGGGGAAACCATTGACGAAATTTACGACGGACGTCCCATTTTGCTTGTCAGCATATTAAAGGGCGCGTTCGTGTTTATGGCAGACGTTTGCCGTGCGGTAAGCGTGCCTTGTGAAATTGCGTTTATGTGCGCAAAGAGTTATTATGCAGGTACACAGTCGTCGGGCGTAGTCAAAATCACGATGGATTTAGATAGAGACGTTACGGATTGTCATATCGTTATCATCGAAGACATTATCGATACGGGTAGAACGTTAAACGATATCGTAAAAGTATTAAAATCGCGTAATCCTGCTTCTTTACGAGTGATTACGCTGCTTGATAAACCCTCGCGTAGAGTGGTGGATTTTAAGGCGGATTTGTCCTTGTTTACGATTCCCGATTTGTTTGTGATTGGTTACGGTTTGGACTGTGGGGAACATTATAGAAATCTCCCTTACATAGCGGAATATCAATAATAAAATGCGTGCGCCGAAAAAACGTTATGTTTTTTTCGGCGCAATTCTTTTATGAAAAAATTTGAAAAAAAGGTATTGACAAA
>JAZRRB010000031.1:0-6246 GCA_045650385.1 Candidatus Scatosoma sp.
TCGCGCATAAATACGAATTCCCCGGTGGAAAGATAGAAAAAGGGGAACGGGGCGAAGATACGGTAAAAAGAGAACTGAAAGAGGAACTCGATTTGGACGTAACGGTAGGAGGGTTGTACGCTTGCGAAACGTACGAGTATCCCGATTTTACCATCACCCTTTGGGTGTACGAGTGTGAAAGACGTTCGGATTTCGTATTGAAAGAACATGAAAATTACGCATGGCTGTCCCCTCAAGATTTGGACGAAAAAGAGTGGGCGCCTGCGGACGCGGAAATCATCGGCGGTATCAAAAGAATATTCGGGGCATAAGGCGGTGAAAAAATGACGGCAACGGAAGCAAGAATCGCCATTTACGGCGCAGGAGCGATGGGTACGGTACTCGGTTCGCTTTTAACGCTCGGCGGATTGAACAACGTGGAACTTATCACGCGCAATAAAGCGCACGTGCAAGGCTTAAACGAACGCGGTGCGCGTATTGATTGCACGGCGGAAGAACGGGAATTGACGGTGAAGGTATGTGCGAAAACGCCCAATGAAATGTCGGGAAAATACGACGTGGTGTTTTTGATGACCAAACAAAAAAGCAACGCGGAAATTTTGCAATTTGTATCCCCGTTTTTACATGAAGAAAGCGTGGTTTGCACCACGCAAAACGGCTTGCCCGAACGCTCGGTGGCGGACGTGATAGGCGCGCATAGAACGTATGGCGGCGTGGCTTCGTTCGGCGCAACGTTCGAGGGGAACGGAAAAGTGCAGCTTACCTCCAAAACGGACGGTATGCGTATGCAGGTGTCGGGGTATCAAAACGATAACTCGAAGGTAGAACTGCTTAGTAAAATCTTGGCGTATGCTGGGCGCGCGATAGACAATCAAAACTTTGCGCAAACGACGGACAATTTGTCGGGGGCGAGGTGGAGTAAACTTGCCATCAATGCGGCGTTTTCAGGCCTTTCCGTTGTGACGGGCTGTACTTTTGGCGAGATAGCCAAGAAGAGAAAATCGAGGAAAATCGCGCTCGGGATTTTAAGAGAATGTATGGACGTGGCCAACGCGTCGGGTGTAGAACTTGAAAAAATGCAAGGGCATGATTTGCAAAAAATGCTGGGCGGACGAGGCTTTTTCAAAACGAAACTTTCGTTGTTCATATTGCCGATAGCAATGAAAAATCATAAAAAACTGATATCGGGTATGCGCAAAGACGTGGAAAACGGAAGAAAGTGTGAGATTGATTTTATCAACGGCGCAGTTTGTAAGGTGGGCAAGGAAGTAAACGTAGCCACGCCCCTTTGCGACAAAGTGGTGGAGATTGTACACGGCATTGAAAACGGCTTGTACGAAACTTCGTATGAAAACGTGAATTTTTTTTGAAATAGAAAGAGGTGAGTATTATGGACTTGAATAAATTGGCAGATGCGCTTATCAAAGACGAAAACGTAAAGGCGCTGGAAGAATACGAAAAGCAATATCCCGAAAGAGGGTTGGAAAAGGGCGCGCAGGTAACCCGTCTTGCCCCCAGCCCCACAGGGTTTATGCATATCGGTAACTTGTACGTGGCGCTCGCAAACGAGCGTATCGCACACCAAAGCGGCGGTGTGTTCTATCTTCGTATCGAAGATACGGACGATAAACGCAAGGTGGAAGGCGCGGTAGAGGTTATCCATAAATCGCTGAAATATTTTGGCGTAAAATTTGACGAGGGTGCGGATTTGTGTGGGGAATATGGTCCGTACTATCAACGCCAACGCGCGGAAATTTACCATGCGTACGCAAAAGAACTTATCCGTCAAGGCTTGGCATATCCTTGCTTTTGTACGGAGGAAGACTTAGAAAAAACGCGTGAATATCAAACGGAAAACAAACTCTTGCCTGGGTACTACGGCGAATTTGCCAAATGCCGTAATTTGACGGAAGAGGAAATTTACGCCAATTTGGCGGCGGGTAAAAAATACGTTATCCGTTTGCGTTCGCAAGGGGACGTGGAGGTAAAACACACCTTCCGCGACGAAGTGAAAGGGGAAATCACCGTAACGGAAAACAACCAAGACGTCGTTATCTTGAAATCGGACGGTATCCCTACTTACCACTTCGCACACGCAATCGACGATCACTTTATGCGTACGACGCTCGTTATCCGCGGTGAAGAGTGGCTGTCCTCGCTTCCTATCCATATCGAACTTTTCAAAGTGCTTGGGTTTAGGCTTCCCAAGTATGGTCATAACTGTTCTATCCAAAAAATCGACGGGGAAACGAGAAGAAAGCTTTCCAAGCGTAAAGACCCCGAGGCGTCGCTTAACTACTATCGCGAACAGGGCTATCATCCCGAAGCGGTGCGTACGTATATGATGACGCTCTTAAATTCCAACTTCGAAGAATGGCTTTTGAAAAACCCCGATACGCCGCTTGACGAGTTCAAGTATTCGATTGGTAAAATGGGTAAGAGCGGCGCATTGTTCGACATTGTAAAGCTCAACGATATATCCAAAACGTACATGGCGAAGCTTTCCGAAACGGAAGCGTATGATTTCTTTAAGACGTGGGTAGACGAATTTGGCAGTGATACGGAAAAAGGGTATTTTGCGGATAAAGAATACCTTTGCAAAGTGCTCACGCTTTGCATGGGCGTTGGCAGTAAGAAGCGGAGAAAGGACTTCATTTGCGCAAAACAAGCGGTGGAAATGATAAGCTATTTCTTCGACGAAAGCTTTGCACCCAATTACGAATACCGTTTTGACAAGGAAATGGTAGAAAAAGTATTGCAAGGCTTTGCGGCTATCTACGATGAAAAGGACGATAATAGCGCGTGGTTTGATAAAGTGAAGCAAGTGGCAGGGGATAACGGTTTTGCAACGGATATGAAGGCGTATAAAGCGAATCCTGAAAATTATCCCGGCAACGTTTCGGACGTAGCGGAAATGCTGCGTATTGCTACGACAGGTCTTTCGAATACGCCCGACCTTTGGACGATTATGCAAATTCTTGGGAAAGAACGCACGCTTGCGCGTTTGAACGCCGCGATAAAGGCTTTGTCGTAAACGAACAAAACGCCAATAATAGAAATTGAGGGTGTTTTGGGGATAAAAACGATTGACGAAAACTTTTTTTGTGGGTATAATGATATATACAATAATAATATAAAGAGGTAACTATTATGAAAAAGATTTTTAAGACTTTAGTAGCAAGTGTTGTTACGCTTAGCGCGGTTTGCGCATTTGGCGCTTGCGGCAAAGATAAGTTGATTGGCGTTCAAACGGGTACGACGGGACAATATTACGTTGACGGCGACGCGGAATGGGGTTTTGACGGTATTGAGGGTTACGAAAGCAAGGGTTACAATAACGGTGGACTTGCTGTAAACGACCTTAAAAACGGCAATGTAGATTACGTAATTATCGATCAGGCTCCGGCACTCGAACTTGAAAAGAAGGTTTCGGGTATTAAAGTTATCAATATTCCCCTTACCGTAGAAGACTATGCGTTCGGCGTAGATAAGGCGAACGACAAATTGTTGGCAGATATCAATGCTATTTTAGCAAGTGACGAGTTTGAAACGAAGTTTGCTTCTATCGTAGCGGCTTATTCTACGGGTGAAGGTATTAACCCTGTTTCCAGCGCAGTTTTTGATGAGAACAATTTAGACGGTCAATTGGTGGTTGCTACCAATGCAGCGTTTGCTCCGTTCGAATATAAAGACGGCGACAAGTTTGCTGGTATCGATATGGAGATTGCGGCATATTTGGCTGGGGAACTCGATATGGAGCTCGTTATCAAAGATATGGATTTCGATGCAGTTGTAACTTCGGTTGGTAGCCACGGTGTTGATATTGCGATGTCGGGTCTTACCGTTAACGAAAAACGTAAGGAATCGGTGAATTTCACCACCACTTATTACAACGCAGCGCAAGTGCTTATCACGCTTAAAAACGATACGGCTTTCGATGCTTGTGAAACGGCAGAAGACGTGCTTGCAAAACTTGCTGAAATTGCGAAATAATCGGTTATGTGGGACGTTTTTTACGAACAATTTATAACGAAGGGCGGTTACAAAACCGCCCTTGAAGGTTTATTAACAACGGTAGAAATTGCCGTTTTCGGGTTGATTATCGGTATCGTTTTAGGTACGCTTATTGCCTTGGTTAAAATTATGCCTAAGTATAAGCTTTTCCCGAAAATCATGGAAAAAATTTGCGATATTTACGTTGGCTTTTTCCGTGGCACGCCTATGGTTGTACAACTGCTTGTCGGTTATTACGTTTTAATGCCTGCACTTGGGATTCGGGCGGACGGCGTAATGGTCGCGATTATCATTTTCGGTTTGAATAGTGGTGCGTACGTAAGTGAAATTATGCGCGCAGGTATTCAATCGGTGGACGCAGGGCAATTAGAGGCGGGTAGAGCCGTCGGTTTGTCCTATTGGACGGCAATGTTTAGAATTGTCATCCCGCAATCGATTAAAAACATATTGCCGACGTTGGGTAACGAATTTATCGTTTTGGTAAAAGAAACGTCGGTGGTAAGTTTTATTGCCGTAACCGATATTACGAAGGCATTTAGAGCGATTGGCGACGCGAATTACGAATATATTATTCCGTATTTAATGCTTGCGCTTGTATATCTTGTATTGGTAGTACTCATTACTATAGGGATTAAACTTTTGGAAAGGAGGTTGAGACGAAGTGATAGAAAGCAATAACGTACAACTTGACGACACTTTGATAAAAATCACCGGACTTACCAAAAGCTTTGGCGACAATCAAGTATTAAAAGGCATTGATTTAGAAATCAAAAACGGCGAGAAGATAGCGATAGTCGGGCCTTCGGGTTGCGGAAAATCCACCTTTTTAAGATGTATCAATTGTATGGAAGATCCGACGAGCGGTGCTATTATTTTTGAGGGCGAAAACCTTGTTGATATGAAAGTGGACATCAACGTTCACCGCCAAAAAATGGGTATGGTTTTCCAACAATTTAATTTGTTTAACAACCTTACCGTTTTGCAAAATATTACTTTGGCACCCGTCATCGTCGCAAAAAAGAAACGCGCGCAAATCAAGAGAAAAAACTTTTCGAATAAGATATCCAATCTTTTCCGTAAAGAAAAACGCGCGATGGCAGACCTTGGTTTAACTGTTAAAGAAATAAAACAAAACGCGGAAGAAAGGGCTCGTGTGTTGTTGGCTCGTATTGGATTGGAAGACAAGGCGGATGCGTATCCCTCTACGTTATCGGGTGGACAAAAACAGCGTATTGCAATCGTTCGTGCTTTGGCGATGAACCCCAAGGCAATTCTCTTTGACGAACCTACTTCCGCGCTCGATCCCGAAATGGTAGGGGAAGTATTGGATTTGATGAAGAGCCTTGCCAGCGAAGGACTTACCATGGTAATCGTTACCCACGAAATGGGTTTTGCAAGGGAAATCGCCAATAGAGTTATCTTTATTGACGAGGGCGTTATCAAGGAAGAAAATACCCCTGAGGAATTTTTCAATAATCCTCAAAACCCCCGTTTGCAAGAATTTTTATCCAAAGTATTATAATGAAAAACGTCCACCAAAAAGTATAAGGTGGACGTTTTTACTCTTTTATAATAAAATTATTAAAATAAAATTATTCAAAAGTATTGCAAAATTTATCGAAAAATGGTAAAATGATGCTATCTTTTTATTACAATAAAAAAAGGAGGAGTTCTATGAAAAAGTTTGCAAAACTTGTTGGGTATGATTCATCGAAAAATACTACCGTCAAGACGGAAATCGTTGCAGGTATCGTTACGTTCCTTGCGATGGCGTATATTTTAACGGTCAACCCCAACCAAATTTTGTATGCAGGTACGGCGGACGGTAGATGGCCTTCGCTCTTTATGGCAACGGCTTTCGGTGCGGTTATCGGTACGCTTTTGATGGCGTTCCTTGCGAAGATGCCGCTTGCGCAGGCTTCGGGTATGGGGCTTAATTCGCTGATGGGCGGTATTATCGGCGGTGGGGTAAGCGCGTTTACGTATGGATTTAATTTCACCATTGGACAAGCGTTTATGATGGTATTGATTTCCGGCGTCATATTCTTGCTCTTGTCGGTGATTAAAATTAAAGGCAAAACCTTCCGTGAACTTATTTTCGACGGTATGCCTGTTGCGGTAAGAAGTGCAATTTCCGTTGGTATCGGTTTGTTTATCGCATACATAGGTTTCCAAAACGCAGGTATTATCGTAACGAACGGGTATACGCAAATTGCTTTCGTTGATTTTACC
>JAZRRB010000032.1:0-1993 GCA_045650385.1 Candidatus Scatosoma sp.
CTACGATCCGACTTAACGATATGTTCGACGAGGACGGTGCGCCTTTGGTTGAAGTCCGCGAAAGAACGATTGGTTTTCACCCGAATTACGTATTCGACGTCAAAGACACGGAAGGCGAAAAATACGAATCCTATCAAATCGGGGAAAAGATTGGGGACGAAGAAAAGCGTATTATCTTGGACGGCGTAAGACGCGCTTTGCAAACGAGAAGATACCGTATGGTATTCACGAACGGTGCAGTTTTTGCAAACGGCGAAAATTTCAAGGTAGACGTTGACAACCGCACTTTGAAAGTCAAGAAGAATATGAAGAACGCGGAAACGTCGCTTGCGGCAATCGAGGGTGCAAGCAAAGCCCTTTGTGCGTATAAAGGTCGCAACTTTGAGGGCTTGAAAGGCAAGAAAGCGGAAATTTTCGAGGACGCGAATATCAAGTGTATTTTGGCAGCGCGTTACGGTTTGGATACGAGTGGTATGGATTTTGGCTATATGCAGAAGTTGGAAGAAAGCGATTTGATGACGTTGCGTGAAAATCTTTCGTCCGTCTGCACGGGTACGAAAGTCGTAATGGACAGAGTATCGAGCGCATTTGTTAGAGCCGAGCGCGAGAAAGCGCAAAACGCAATGCCTACGGGGATTTCCGCGCTCAACGACCTTTTCGATAAAGAGGACTTTCAGGACAAAAGCGCAGGAAAGGACGATATGGAAGTCGCTTGAAAACGTACCCGCCGAGCTACGGGAACGTAAACAATGGGTTTGTTTTAAGGCGATTCCCAAAGACGGGCATTGGGGTAAAAAAATGATTTCGCCCACGACGGGGGGATATGCGAAAAGCAATTCCCCCGAAACGTGGACGGATTTTGAAAGCGCATTACGGTATGCGGATAAATACCGTATGGATGGGTTAGCGTTTGTGTTGACGGAGGGGATTGTGTTCGTGGATATAGACGATTACGAGCAGAAAAGCGACGATGTACAAAACATATTGATAGCTTTATGCGACGAGCTTGATACGTACACGGAAACTTCCGTCAGCGGAAAAGGCGTTCACTTTTTATGCAAAGGAAAATTACCCGAAAACGCAAGAAAGCGTAGGGACGAGTATGGGTTGGAAATGTACGATACTTTACGGTTTGTGTGTATTACGGGAAACGTAATAGGCGAGAAGAAAGAACTTGCGGATTTATCGGATAAAATAGGCGATATAAACGTGCGGTATATGGGTAAACCCGAAAAGATAAAACCTGCGATACGGAAAAAAGCAACGGAAGCCGATAATGTGCTTATCGAGCGAATATTAAAAAGCGTGCAAGGGGAGAAATTCCGAAAACTGTATAGCGGAGATTGGAGTGGATACGCATCACAAAGCTCGGCGGACTATGCGTTCGTGCGTATGCTAACGATATGGACGCAGGATGAACGGCAGATTGACAGTATATTTCGATCAAGCGGCTTGTATAGGAAAAAGTGGGATAATTGCGGTGGGTATTACGGGCGAAGAACAATTCAAAAGGCGTTGGATACGGTGCAGAGTAGCCGTAACGTAGCGGAAATGTAAGGAGGAATATGAGCGATAAAGTAAGAGTTATCACAAAAGAAATCGGCAAAACGGCGGAAATTTGTGAGATAGAAGATAGCTATAAGACTATCAAAGAGTTTGTCAAAGGGGATATTGAGTATCACGACCACCCTACCTTGGGAGTTCAATTTATTGTAAATAGGAACGCGCAAAGTTGGGAGGATAAGGCAACCGTTTGCGTTGGTGGAACTCAACAAGTATTAGGCGGTAATTTTATTGTCGCAAAACACGACGAAGAAGGCGCAATCGTTTCCTTTGACGATAAGGAAGCGCAAGACATATTGCAAGATATTCGTTCGCGGGAGTTGAACGATCCCGAAAGGAATTTGGCAGAGGCAAGGTACGATTTAAGGCAAGCGGAACGCTTTGCACAAGGGCTTGGGAAAGGCATAGAAATGGATTAAAGGGGAAACGG
>JAZRRB010000033.1:0-1530 GCA_045650385.1 Candidatus Scatosoma sp.
GATAGAATTGATGCGTGAACCGTGCAAAATCGTAAAGGAAACGCTTGCGTTTGTCGGCTCGAAAATTTGCGCGGGGATGAGCACGAAAGAGGTAGACGAACTCGTAGAACGGTATATCCGTGCCTCGGGGGCAATTCCTTCCTGTCTCGGCTACGGCGGATTTCCCGCCTCGGCGTGCGTATCGGTAAACGATGCGGTTGTTCATGGAATACCCGATTCGCAAACGATATTAAAAGACGGCGATATCGTCAGCGTAGATTTGTGCGCGTATAAAAACGGCTTTCACGGCGACGCTTGCAGAACGTTCAAAATCGGCAACGTTGCCCCGGAAATAGAAAAACTCGTTCGGGTAACGGAAGAGTGTTTCTTCAAAGGCATTGAAGGCTTGCGTGCAGGGACGCCACTTTACGATATTGGATACCGCGTACAACAGCATGCGGAATCGCACGGTTACGGCGTTGTCCGTTCGTATACCGGTCACGGTATCGGGCGCGAGATGCACGAAGATCCGTCCGTTCCCAATTTTGGAAGAAAGGGTACGGGTATGCGTTTGAAAGCGGGTATGGTGCTGTGCGTCGAACCGATGATAACGCTTGGAAATTGGCGTGTCAAGATGTTGGACGACGATTGGACGGCGGTGACGGTAGACGGTAAATGCGCGGCGCATTACGAAAACACGTTGGTGGTGCGCGAGGACGGCGTAGAAATACTTACGCTGTAAGAAAGAAAGTACGGCGCGCAAAAGCGCTGCCGAAGAAAAATAATCGGAGGAAAATTCTGTGTCCAAAGACGACGTAATCGAAGCGGAAGGAAAAGTTGTAGAAGCGTTGCCCAACGCAACGTTCCGTGTGCAGCTTTCCAACGGTCACATTATCACGGCGTATATTTCCGGTAAACTTCGTATGAACTATATCAGAATCATCGAAGGCGATACGGTAAAATTGGAAATGAGCCCGTACGATTTGACGAAAGGCAGAATCACGTGGCGTAGCAAGTCGTAATCAAACGGCGAAAAAAGACTTTAATCAACAAGGAGAAAACTACAATGAAAGTCAGACCTTCTGTAAAACCTATGTGCGATAAGTGCAAAGTTATTAAAAGAAACGGCAGAGTAATGGTAATTTGCTCTAAGAGCAAGAGCCATAAGCAAAGACAAGGCTAAATTTTGCTAAAAAATTGCCAAAAATTGCTTGACAGACCTTGACGACCTGTGATATAATGATAGTATGCGGTAGTTTGGGGGACGACGAGTAATCGCGGCAATCTCAAAAGAATACCGTAATAGAACTGAATTTCCGTAAGCTTTGCGGAAACTCAGTTTTGTTGCGTGTATAAAGCAAAAGCTTTGAAAATAATACGGTGAAGCGAAGGCGGCATTTTCCACTGCCAAGCTCGCGACGCTTGTTTGGAATATATACAAAAAAACACTACATTAAAAAAACGGAGGATAGAAATCAATGGCACGTATTGCCGGTGTAGATTTACCCAGAGAAAAAAGAGTGGAAATCGGTCTTACCTACATTTACGGTA
>JAZRRB010000034.1:0-10632 GCA_045650385.1 Candidatus Scatosoma sp.
GTTATATTTACCGCGAGTGGTTTGGTCGTGGCATTGGCGAATTTAACAGTACGCACAAAGCGGCTTTGCCGGTGGAAGTCGGATCGTAGCCCTGTCGTTCTGTGGGCCAAGCAGTTGTTATCAGGTCTTGTCTTCCTAAGACCGCTTGGCCTCCGACTTGGGATCAGTCGTATAGCGGTTATATTTACCGCGAGTGGTTTGGTCGTGGCATTGGCGAATTTAACAGTACGCACAAAGCGGCTTTGCCGGTGGAGGGGTACGGTAAGGATTGGCAGTATTCGTTGCCTACGGCGTCGGAAAAGACGGTTTCGCCCGTACGTATGCGCGTAAACGACGTGGAAAAGACGTATATTTGTCTTGATTACGCCTTTGCGGATATCACGGACGAGCAAGGGGAATACGAGATTACGTTGCACCCTGATACGGCGGTGACGAAAAACGACAAAGAAACAAATAATCAAAACGCTATGAAAGTGCATCTTTCCCCAATATCGATGGACACGGCGGAATTGCCTAAGGCAAAGCTCATTAAATTTGTGGGGGCGCGCAACGGTATTGTGCCGCTGGATATGCGTTCAGCAAACGGCGTTACGCTTTGGAGTGATATTTATTTGCAAGATATCGCGTGGACGTATCCGACGATGGAGCAAAACGGTTACAAGATTAAAAAGAGTACCTTTTCTACCTATCGCACGGACAGCGAAACGAAGATTTGACAAAAAGCGTGTTTGAGGAAAGGAAAAAAGCGGTATATTAATAGTAAGAGAAAGTAAGGAAATACAAAAGTATGTTGGAGCTTAAAAACGTAAGCTACGTTGTAGAAGAGGACGGCAAAGAAAAATATATTATCAAGGACGTTAGTCTGACTTTGGACGAACGGTTCGTGGCGTTCACCGGGCCTAACGGGGGTGGAAAATCCACGCTTGCCAAGTTGATTGCAGGGATACTTACGCCCACGTCGGGTAGTATTTATTTGGACGGCGAGGACATTACCGCGCTGTCGATTACCGAGCGCGCGCAAAAGGGAATTTCGTACGCGTTCCAGCAACCCGTGCGTTTTAAGGGCATGACGGTGCGCGATTTGATTAATATTGCCGCAGGGAAAAATATTAAAATTACCGATGCATGCGGTTATCTTTCCGAAGTGGGCATGTGTGCGAGAGATTATATCGACAGAGAAGTGAACGCTTCGCTTTCGGGTGGGGAATTGAAACGTATCGAGATTGCGACGATTTTAGCGCGCAGTACCAAGCTTTCGGTGTTTGACGAGCCGGAGGCAGGCATCGATTTGTGGAGTTTTGGCAATCTTATCAAAGTGTTTGAAAAGATGCACGAAAAGACGAAAGGGAATATTTTGATTATTTCCCACCAAGAACGTATTTTGAATATTGCAGACAAGGTAGTGGTGATTGCCGATGGGCAGGTACGCGAACAAGGCAAGAAAGAGGACGTATTGCCCAGGCTTTTGGGGACGGAAGCTTGTCGCGTATTGACGGAGAAAATGTAAGGAGTAGGGTATGGACGCAATCGAGAAAGATTTACTTATGCAAATAGCCGATTTGCACGGCGTACCCGACGGTGCGTACAATATCCGCAAAAACGGGGAATTGGAGAGCCGTAATACGACGGCGAATATCGACATCGTTACCAAGACGGACGGCAAATCGGGGATTGATATTTTTATCAAACCGGGCACAAAAAACGAGAGTATGCATATCCCTGTCATTATCAGTAAGGCAGGCTTGCAAGAGGTCGTATACAACGATTTTTACATTGGCGAAGATGCGGACGTCGTGATTGTCGCAGGGTGCGGTATTCATAATTGCGGCGGCAAGGAAGTAGTATCCCGCCATGACGGCGTGCACACTTTTTACGTAGGCAAAAACGCCAAGGTTAAGTACGTAGAAAAACATTACGGTTTGGGTGAAGGGGACGGTCAAAACGTCATGAACCCCGAAACGGTGGTACATTTGGACGAAAATGCGTCCATGGTTATGGAAACGACGCAAATCAAGGGCGTCGATTCGACAAAGCGCATTACGCGTGCGGATATGAAAGCAGGGGCAAGCTTTATCGTCAAAGAAAAGTTATACACGCACGGCAAACAAACGGCGGATACCGATTTCGTCATTGATATGAACGGCGAAAATTGTCGCGCGGACGTTGTTTCCCGTTCGGTGGCGGCGGATAATTCCGTGCAACGTTTCGTATCCACCATGAACGGCAACGCGCCTTGTTATGGGCATACCGAGTGCGACGCAATTATCATGGATAACGCTTCGGTAACGGCTGCGCCTTGTCTTTCCGCAAACAATATCGATGCGGAACTTATCCACGAGGCGGCTATTGGAAAAATCGCAGGCGAGCAGTTGATTAAGCTTATGACATTGGGGCTTTCGGAGAAGGAAGCGGAAGAACAGATTATCAAAGGCTTCTTACATTAAAAACAAAGAATATACGTCAAAAACAAAGAATATACGTCGCAATACTTCGTCAAGCTTGCGTGTTTGCCTTGCTCGTGTACGCCTTGTACACTCCCGTCAGCAAAGCCGCGCTTTCCTTGCCTTGCTCGTATCTTGCTTTGTTTTACAGTGAGCAATACAATTTTGAAAATAATAAAGGTAGGTTTATATACATGAGTGCTTTAACGTACAAAAGAACGAACGTCTATGAAAAGGCGGACGAAAAATTATTAAAGGAAATCTTCGATTACGCGGAAGGGTATAAAGTATTCCTTGACGAGGGTAAAACGGAGCGCGAAGCTTGCGCTTTTGCGAAAGCGGAAGCGATTAAAAACGGTTACAAGCCGTTTAAGTTCGGTCAAAAACTTTCTAAAGGGGATAAAGTTTACTACGATAACCGTGGCAAAAATTTGTATCTTCTCAAAATCGGCAATGCGGACGTGGCGGAAGACGGTATCCGTATTTTGGCGTCGCATATCGACAGCCCCCGTATCGATTTTAAGCAAGTACCCCTTTACGAATCGGACGGCATCGCGTTTGCAAAAACGCATTATTACGGCGGTATCCGTAAATACCAATGGGCGGCAGTGCCCCTTGCTTTGCACGGTGCGGTGGCCCTTAAAGACGGCAGCGTTATCAACGTGAAAGTGGGTGAGGACGAAAACGATCCCGTATTCTATATCAGCGATTTGCTTCCGCACTTGGCGGCCAAACAAAACGCAAAACCGCTTGGTGAAGGGCTTGGCGGCGAAGATTTGAATATTTGGCTGGGCAATATTCCTTATACGGCGGCAGATGACGAGAAGGATAAAACGGTAAAGGAAAATCTTCTCAAAATCCTCAATGAAAAATACGGCATGGCGGAAGAGGACTTTTTGAGCGCGGAACTTTGCGTAGTACCTGCGTTCAAAGCCAAGGATATCGGCTTTGATAGAGGGCTTTTGGGCGCGTACGGACATGACGACAGAGTTTGTTCGTAACCTGCGTTTACCGCGCTTTTCGATGAAAAGTCTGACGAACATACCGTTATGGTTATCCTTGCGGATAAAGAGGAAATCGGCAGCGAGGGTACGACGGGTATGCAATGCGCGTTGTTTGCGGATTTGATTGACGAAATTGCGCGCTCGTTTGGTACTACGTCGGCGGCGATTAGAGCGAATTCTAAATGCTTATCCGCGGACGTAAACGCTGGGTATGATCCCAACTTCCCCGAGGTATGCGAAAAGCTCAATTCCGCGTACGTTTCCTGCGGTGCGGGCGTCACCAAATTCACCGGTGCGAGAGGCAAGGGCGGTTCGAACGATGCCGATGCGGAATTCATCGGGTTCTTGCGTAGATTGTTCGATGAAAACGGCGTCATTTGGCAAACGGGCGAAATGGGCAAAGTGGACGTCGGCGGCGGCGGTACGGTGGCGAAATATATCGCGAATATGAATATCGACACCATCGATATCGGCGTGCCTGTTATTTCCATGCACTCGCCGTTTGAACTCGTTTCCAAAGCGGACGTGTACGAAGTATATCTTGCTTTCAAGGCGTTTGTAAAATAATTAAAAACAAAAAGAAAAGGCGCAACCGTATAAGGTTGCCCCTTTATATTATAGTGTATAGATTATTCGATGGTAACCGTGCCGTTTTCCGCGGTAAAATCGGAGGAATAGAACGCCGTTAAGCCTTCGGTAAGCGCCTGATAATCTTTCAAGGCGCAACATTCGCAAGCGGAGTGCATGGCAAGTTGCGCTATCCCGATATCCACGCCGTACATGCCGATTTTTGCCAAGGCAGACACGCCGAGGGTAGAACCGCTTTTCATATCCGAACGGTTGAAAAAATATTGATAGGGTACGCCTGCGTTTTCAAATACCGTTTTTAAGGTGGCAATGGTGAGCGAATCGCTTACGTACGCGCCGCCTGCATGGCTTTTGATAACGATGCCGCCGCCCAAAGTCGTTTTGTTGGTAGGATCGCTTTTTTCGGGGTGATTGGGGTGCAACGCATGCGCGTTATCCACCGATACGAAGAAGGAAGAGGCAAGCGCTTTGTCGTATTCGTTATCATCAAAACGAAGGGAAAAAGCCACTCTTTTAAGGGTGGTGCTCAAAAAATCGCCGCCGGCGCCTTGTAACGTTTGGCTGCCGATTTCTTCATGATTGAAAAAGGCGGCTACGCATACGCCCTTGTCGGTGTTGGCGGAAAGAAGACTTTCTAACGCAGCGGAAACGCTAGTGAGGTTGTCAATGCGAGGGGAGGCGAAAAATTCCCCGTCCTTTCCAAACACGTACGGTTTTTCCGCGTTGACGGCAAAAAGGTCGTACGCGAGCACATCTTCGCCAGGGAACGCCGCTTGGATAAAGGGAACGTTTTCTTTATCCAACGTATAAAGAGGTTGCATGTCCGTTTGTAAATTGACGGCAAAATTGTCGTTGGCGTCACGGTTGATATGCAACGCCTGCGAAGGGATAGTGACAAGAAAAGGCGCTTGCGCCGTTTTTGCAACCAACTTGCCCTCTTCTTTCACGACGATTTGTCCTGCAATTTTCAAAGGTCTGTCAAAAAACGAATAGTAAATCCCGCCGCCGTAACGTTCGGTGTTTAAGGTAACCGCGCTTTCCGTTTTTCTTTCGGGATTTTCTTTGAGTTTAAGAGCAGGGGAATCCAAGTGCGCTGCTGCAATTTTATAGACGAAATGGTCAAGTTGTCCTACGGTGAACGCAATCAAACTTGCTGCGCGTTCGACGAAATATTTTCCACCTTCGCAAATTTCCCAATCTTGCGTTTGCGAAAGGGGCGTAAAGCCGTTTTCCAATAATTTTGCCTTGACGTTATCCCTTGCGTGGTACGCCGTAAGCGAATTTTCTAAAAACGTTGACAATTTTTCTGTAATCGACATAATCTATCCTTAGTGTGCGCGTAAAAGTGCGCTGATTTTTTTCTTATTCATTGTACCACTTTTTGACGGTTTTGACAAGTCTTTCTAAAAAATAATCGAAAAATCTTTTATCTATATATAAAATTGTGTTAGTTTATAAATTAAAGTAAAAAAAACATGAAAACCTTGGAAAAAAGTTGTTTTCCGCTTGACAAAATTTCGTGTTTGATTATAATAAATAGTAATAATAAAAAAAGAGAAAAGACCAATGAAAAAAGAAAAAAACGCAACTTGTATTAAAAGAGTATCTGAGAGCAAAGAAGAAGCATATCTTGCCCAAATTTTTGCGATTATGAAAGCGAGAAATCGTATTGTATTCCACGATGGAAAAACGCATTTTAACGATACGGAACTGCGCTTAATCAGTGAAATTGTTTCGGCAATGTACGAAGGGAAACGTTTGATTTCCACACAACTTGCCGATTTGCTTGGCATTACCCGTTCGGCAGTGTCGCAAATTGTCAACCGTTTGGAATCGCAAGGCGTGTTGGAACGTGTTGCCGACGACGTGGATAGAAAGATTGCCTACGTAGTGCTTGCCGAGGGAGTATTGGAAAGGTACGGGGAAGATTTGCGGATTTGTTTCCGATTTTTGAATAAAGCGGTGGGACGTTTTGGTGAAGAGCGTTTCTTCCGCTTGTGCAACGATTTTGAGGCGTTTATATACCTTATGAACGACGTTGTGATTGAAATGAAACAAGAAGACAAATAATAAATAGAGAAGTTAGAGGATAGAACAATGTTACGATTAAAGGATATTAAAAAGGATTATAAAGTAGCGGATAACCTCGTGCATGCTTTGCAGGGTGTTACGCTAAATTTCCGTGAAAACGAATTCGTTTCCATACTCGGCCCTAGCGGTTGCGGTAAGACAACGCTACTCAATATCATCGGCGGTTTGGATAAATACACGTCGGGGGATCTTGTCATTTGCGGAAAATCGACCAAGGATTATAAGGATAGAGATTGGGACGTATATAGAAATCACCGTATCGGTTTCGTTTTCCAATCGTATAACTTAATTCCCCACCAAACGGTGCTTGGCAACGTAGAACTTGCGTTGACAATTGCAGGCATTTCCAAAACGGAAAGAAAACAACGCGCGATAGAAGCACTCGAAAAAGTAGGGCTTGGAAACGAGCTGTATAAGCGTCCCAACCAACTTTCGGGCGGACAAATGCAACGTGTGGCAATTGCCCGCGCGCTTGTGAATAACCCCGAAATCTTGCTCGCAGACGAACCGACGGGCGCGCTTGATACGACGACGAGTTTGCAAATCATGGAACTTATCCGTGAAATCGCAGGCGAGCGTTTGGTTATCATGGTTACGCATAACCCTGAAATTGCCGAGCAGTATTCCTCGCGTATCGTAAGATTGCAAGACGGTGTAGTGATTGACGATACCAACCCGTACGAACCTACGGAAGAATACGTGGCAAAGGACGAGGAAGTTGCGGAAAATCTCCTTGAAGATGAGGAGGTAGACGTTCAAAAGCCAAAAAAGAAAAAAGAAAAGGCGTCGATGTCGTTTAAGACGGCGTTGGGGCTTTCCGCGCGTAACCTTTTGACGAAAAAAGGACGTACCTCGCTTACGAGTATTGCCGGCAGTATTGGTATTATCAGCGTTTGTTTGGTACTTGCCCTTTCCAACGGGTTTAACAATTTCATCTTGAAAACGGAAGAGGATATGCTTTCGGCTAACCCTGTACAAATCAAAGAAACGAGTACGGATATTGAAGCGATTATGTCAGGTATGAGCCAAGAACAAGAGGTGGATTTGTCCAAAATTCAAGACCAAGTGTACGTAAACTCTTTCCTTACGAATATCGCGAACGGTATGCAGGTAAAGAACGATTTGTCCGACGAGTATATCGAATATTTGCAAAACATGAATAAGGATTACTATTCGGCAATCATGTACGATTACGGCGAATCGCTGATGGATAACTTGTACACGAGTGCAAAACTTTCCGAAGATGTAGCGGCTCAAGACGACGAAAAGTACAATGTAAATATTTCTCTTTCCGCATTGAAACTTGCATACGTAGACCATCTTAGCGAGATGGAAGGGGACGAGGATACGAAATATGGCGACCTTGTACCGCTTGTAAGTTATCTTGGCGATATCGTCAATAAAATTCCTGCTTCTAAGGCGGAAGACATGCAAAGCGAAGGGTATTTGAATTACGTACGTTCGCAATACGATATGTTAGAGGGCGAGTGGCCTGACAGTGAAAACGAAGCGCTTTTGGTTGTCGGCGAGGATAACGACGTTACCGATTTAACGCTTGTACAACTCGGGCTTTTGGAAGAAGATCAATTCTTCTCTACGCTTTTCCCTGATTGGGGTATGTCGCATGAACCGTATGTGCCTTTTGAGAAGATAATGCAACAAAAATATACGTTGTTCTACAATGATGCCGTGTATACGCAAAATATGCAATGGTCAACGGAAAATAACTATTTTTATGAGTATGCGAAAACGCAAGATACTTTGGAAGTTGCTGAAGACAAAGGTATTCAAATTGGTATTTCGGGTATCGTTCGTTTGAAAGAAGGACGTACTTATGGTTGTTTGCCTAGCGGTTTGTGTTTGACGGAAGCGGTTGTGGATAAATACATTGAAAAGAATTTCCAATCGGCAATTGTTGCTTGGATGAGAGAGATTCTTGGCGACGCGAACAATGACAACGATAAAATGGTGATGTTGGCGTCAAACAACGACAATATGGTATTAGAAGCATACCAAGCGCAATTGACGGGTGGCGATTATACGTCTATCTTGCGTTCGCTTGGCGGCGGTAAAGTAAGCGATAAACCCTCGGATACCATGAAGAAACCCAGTATTAGCAATATCAGTATCTACACGGAAGATTTTGCGGCGAAAGAAAATATGCTTGCATACCTTGACGCGTGGAACAATACGCATGATGAAAACAAGAAGATAGAATACACCGATACCGTCGGTATGATGATGGGTATGGTGGAAATGATGCTGGATGCCATTACGTACGTACTTGTGGCGTTTACGGCGATATCGCTTGTCGTGTCCTCGGTTATGATTGGTATTATTACCTACGTATCGGTGGTGGAACGAACCAAAGAAATCGGCGTGTTGCGTTCGCTGGGTGCAAGAAAGAAAGATATCCGTAACCTATTCAATGCAGAAACGTTTATTATCGGTTTGACTTCGGGGTTGTTCGGCGTGGGCGTAACGTATTTATTATCAATTGCTATTAACGCGATACTTGGCTCGCTTACAGGCCTCACTTCGCTGGCGGCACTTCCGATACTGACGGCGTTTATCATGGTTTGCGTTAGCGTGGGCTTGACGCTTATTAGCGGCCTTATTCCTGCGCGCGCGGCGGCTAAGAAAGACCCCGTTATCGCACTTAGAACGGAGTGACGTCACATCGTCGCATTACGACAAACAATAAAAAACAAGGAAGGGTTTAGCCCTTCCTTGCTTTGCAAAAAGGAGAAAATGCAATGGAAATCAAGAATTTCATAATAGAGTCGAATTTTGATAAATTACCGTTACACGTCACCGTGTACGAGCCGAGTGGCGAAAAAAAGGGTATTTTACAAATTTTGCACGGCATGTGCGAATATAAGGAACGCTACGCTTCGTTTATGGAATATTTTTGTCAAAAGGGATTCGTAGTCGTTTGTCACGACCAACGTGGACACGGCGACAGCGTAAAAGAGACAAAGGATTTGGGCTATTTTTACGATAATTCCGCCAAGGCGATTGTAGAGGATGCGGCGCAAATGACGCAATATATCAAGGAGCTGTACCCCAATTTACCTGTGACGGTGTTTGGACACAGCATGGGTTCGATGGTGGCAAGATGTTATCTTCGCGATTTTGATATGCTTGCGGATAAAGTAATTGTGTGCGGTTCGCCCAGTAAGAACCCTTTAGCAGGCATAGCAGTTGGCTTGGCAAAAACGATTGCTCTTTTTAGAGGGGCGCACCATAGAAGTAGATTTCTTTGCTACGTTTCCACGGGTAAGGGAAACAAGAAATTCCCTGGCGAGCCCAAAGGCGCGTGGCTTAGCCAAAATAGGGAGAATATCGAGGCGTTCTATTCTAACCCCAAAGGCAAGTTTGTCTTTACCTGCAACGGATTTGAAAACTTGTTTAGATTAATGAAATACACGTATAAAAAGAAAGGCTATCTCGTGCAAAACCCTACGTTGCCTATTCATTTTATTTCGGGCAGTGACGACCCCGTGCTTGTAAACGATATGAAATGGTTTCAATCTATTGAATTTTTACGCGAACGCGGTTATGAAAACGTATCGGGAAAACTGTATAAGGGCTTGCGCCACGAGGTTTTCCACGACATAGATAAAGAAGAAGTGCTTGCCGATATTTTAGCGTTTTTAATGGTGTAAAAACATTGTATAAACTTTGAAAAGCGTGACATACTGTTTTTAGGAGGAAAGAGTATGCTTATTGCTAATATCATTGCTTATATCTTAGTAATCGTAGGCGCTATTAACTGGGGTTTGTTCGGTTTGTTCAATTTCAACCTCGTTTCGACGGTATTCATGGGCGCAAGAACGGTTGGTTCGGTAATCGCCTATTCGATTATCGCGCTTGCTGCGCTTTGGCTCATCCTTTCGCCGATTATCACGAACGGCGTATTGTGGTTGAGAAACAGAAGAAAAGCCGATTAAACGGATAAAAAAGAAGAAAACGGATTTCTCATAATGAGGAGTCCGTTTTTTTGTCGGGCTATTGACATTTTCTCGCGCGTATAGTATAATATAGATACTATAAGCGGAAAGGAGTGCCTTTCCAAAGGAGAAAAAATGAAAAATTTATTGATTTCAGGCGGCGCAATCGCCGGGATTGTCATCGGTAGCGTAGCGTTTTTATTGGTGATTATCCTCGTGTGCTGGTGGATAAAGACGCGCAATAATTTCGTGCGTTTGAAAAACAGAGTGGAAGAGGCTTGGGCTACCATCGACGTATTCTTGAAAAAGAGATACGACCTTATCCCCAACCTTATAGAAACGGTGAAAGGGTATGCAAAGCACGAAAGCGAAACGTTGCAAAACGTCGTTGCGGCGCGCAATATGGCTATGAGTGCAAAAACGGTGCAAGAAAAAGCCGCTGCGGAAAACGGGCTGACGGGCTCGCTTCGTACCTTCTTTTCTGCCGTTGCGGAAAGTTATCCGCAGCTGCATGCCAACACCAATTTCTTGGATTTGCAAAATCAATTAAAGAAG